>JBLGAT010000106.1:0-8621 GCA_047612485.1 Psychroserpens sp. | reverse complement strand
ACTATTGCCCCTTTTTCATAAAGATCACCCTCAGTTTTTCCTGATCTTCCGGAAATACATCATGTAAATCGATCTCCATTAAGGAACCATCGGTCAAGGTAATGAACAGCATATCGTTCTTTAGTACAGCTCCACCAATTTGGTTGAACCGCAGTGTTTTTCCAAAGCGGGTTTTAATTTTATAGACTATTCCTTTTTTGTTCCATTCCACATAGTTTTTGTGCCAGAACATTTTACTAAAATGAAGGCCGAAAAAGAGATACCCTATGACTGTTGATGAGGTAGTCCAAAGGCTACCTTCCCCGAGATAATTTTTATAAAAACCAATCAATATTAGGATTAGCCCAATCAATAGAAGGATAATGGATTGAAATCGATTTAACTTATTAAAATGGATATGCTTCATGTTGTGTTGTTCTTCTAATAAATAATTAAGTTCTATAAAGGGGTCAGTACATAACCCAAGAATGCCCCTCCCAGGACTATAAAGGCGCTGTTCAATTTCTTAAATACAAAGACCAGCACCAAGCTGGCCAAGGCAATAACCATTGTGCGCCATTCGGTCAAGGTTTCTCTTCCCATAGTGATACACACCGCCATGATCACCGCCACCGCCGCTACATTCACGGCATCTAAAAAAGCCCCCATTATATTGGATGCCCGCATTTTAGGAATCAACGGATTTAAAATGGCCACGAATACAAAGGAAGGCAAAAAGATACCCAAGGTAGCAACTAGGGCTCCCCATAGTCCATTCATTTGCCATCCAATGAAAGTGGCTGTAGAAAGTACCGGTCCAGGGGTAAACTGTCCCACAGCAACAGCATCAATAAGAGCCTGGCGGGTAAGCCAACCATGGGTCACCAATTCCGCATCCAAAAATGCAAACAATACATAGCCACTTCCATATAAAATGGCCCCGATTTTCAGAAAGGTCAGGAAAATATACCAAGTATCCATCTTCGCGAGTACTAAACCTTGCAAAAAAAAGAACGGCAAAATACTATTTAAGGTTCCTTTTGGTGTTCTTAAAAAATAAAGCATCAATCCTACAGCGCCACAACTAAAAAGTGCCAAGATCTCATTGACACCCAAAAGACATGCTATAAGAGTTGCCAAACCCAAAAGCCACAGCTCGGTAGTTTTAAAGGCTTTTATGCCAAGGCGAAAGGCGGCCATCACAATAATAGCTATAACTGCGGGCTTTATTCCGTAAATAAAGGGTTCCACTTCTGGCAATTGCCCATACTCTTGATACAGCCATGCAAAAACTCCTGTGATAACGACAGCTGGAAGGATAAAACAGAATCCCGCCACAAACAAGCCTTTCCATCCTGCACGTTCATAACCACAGTGCATGGTCATCTCGGTTGAATTGGGTCCGGGGATAATATTGGTAGCCCCCATAACATCCAGAAAATGTTGTTGCGTCATCCAGCCCCTTTTTTTTACCACCTCATCTTCCATCATGGCAATATGGGCCGCTGGCCCACCAAAGGAGATACTTCCCAATTTAAAAAAGAGGACCGCTATTTCTTTCAGATGTTGTTTTTGGGACATTGGTGATTCAATGTTCTTAATGCTCATTCCACAAAGGGTTTTAAGTCAATAATTGCTCATAAAAACTACCTATTTCCCTTTTCTTATCTACAAAATGGATTTCTAAAATCCATTCCCTCTTTTTACCAAAATTATCAAGGGACAACATGTCTTGATGGTTGTTGGGATGCACATAATTCGTCTTTATCTCCTTCTCTAATTTCTCATGCGGAAAATGACCTATTAAATGCCCCGCTATCTCCCCTCCAAATTCCCAGCCGTATTGATGGGCAATATCCACCACATGCGTATAAAATTCAGCCCCCGTAATTTCCGTTTGCTTATCAAAATAGGCCTTGCATTCCGCCCATGCCTTAGCCGTATCTTGTTTGATTTTGTGCTTTATAGGGTCATTGCCCAAAACATAGGTACGTCCAAAATCGGCTTCCCATTCGTCAAAGATGGGCCCAAAATCTATAAAAAGAATATCATCTTTTTGTAAAGTAAGGTCCTTTGGATTTTCATCATAAGGTTTTAAGGTGTTCTTGCCGGCTCTTACAATCCTCTTATGCCAATATTTATCGATCCCATAAAGTTCAAAGGCCAAATCGAAAATATCCTTGTTCAGTTCCCTTTCCGCTTTACCGGCTACTATGAGCCCCCTGTTTTCAATTTCGGTAAAAAGGATTTCAGCTTTTCCTTCCGCCTCTATTAAATTTTGCTTAGCTATACTCATTGTGCCTTTTAATCTCTTGTTTTGTTCATTGCCATTCCTTTGGCCACTTCTTGTATGCTTTTCCAGGCTTTTTCCACATGGGATTGTGCCACATTGGTCTGCCCTATGGACATGCGCAAGGTATATATTCCATTAATCTTGGTGTGCGTGAGATATAGCTTGCCCATGGCATTTAATTTTTGCAGCAGTTGCTCATTGATGCCGTTGAGTAGTTCTTGGTCTTTTTCACCTTCAGGCACATATCGGAAACAGATCAGGTTCATACTACGGGGCACCACCAATTCAAAAGCCTGGTCTTTTTTAATTTCTGTTTCAAGCCAAATAGCCAATGCTATATGGAATCGCAATAATTTTTGCAACCCTTCCATGCCATAGTGCCGCATTACAAACCAGAGTTTTAAGGACCTAAAACGTCTCCCCAAAGGAATGCCCCAGTCGCAATAATTGTTCACTAGTCCGTCAGATGCCGTTTTCAGATACTCTGGCAAGATAGAAAAGGTATTCACCAAGCCCTTCTTGTCCTTTACGAAATAAGCGGTACAGTCAAAATTGGTGAACAACCATTTATGAGGATTGAATACAAAACTGTCCGCTTTTTCTATGCCATTCATCAGGCCTTGATATTCCGGCAACAAAAAGGCTGCTCCGGCATAGGCGGCATCCACATGCAACCAAATATTGTATTTTTCTGCAATCTTTCCTATGGCATCCAAGGGATCCATGGCCAAGGTCCCGGTTGTTCCAAGGGCCGCTACTATACATAAGGGTTTATAGCCCTCCTTAATATCGCTTTCTATTTGTTGAGATAGGAGGTCCGGACGCATTTCCAAGAGGTCATTGGTAGGGATCTTGATCACATTTCTTTTCCCTACACCCGCTATTTTTGCTCCCTTTTCTATGGAGGAATGGGTCTGGTCCGAACAGTAAACCCGTAAATTGATATACCCCTCAAACCCTTCTTCATTGATCTGATAATTTGAAAGTCGCTCTCTAGCTGTAAGGATAGCCGATAAGGTGGCCATGGAGGCCGAATCTTGGATGACCCCTACCCATTCTTTGGGAATCCCTATACCTTCACCCAACCATTCCATCATCTTCTCCTCCAATTCTGTGGCTGCCGGGGAGGTTTCCCATTTCATTCCCTGAACTCCCATGGTTGCGGTCAGCATTTCTGCCAAGATGGAAGGCGGACTGGTATTGGCTTGGAAGTAGGCGAAAAAGTTTGGGTTCTGCCAGTGGGTGATTCCGGGTAGGATGATCTCCTTGAAATCCTTGAAAATAGGATTCATGCCCTCACCCTGCTCGGGAATACCCGAATTGATCTGATCATAGATGGTTCTTGGCGCTACCTGGGATTTTACAGGATAATCTTCCACCTGCTCCATATAGTCTGCCATCCAATCTACCATAAGATGGGCCTGTTTGCGAAATTCGTCTGTATTCATAGTCAAATTTAGTGCTTTAATGCATTTTAGAATAGTACCCCATACACTTTAATGGATAGCTAAAATAGGCACTAAAATGAATAATTAAAAGTCAGATGGGAATAAGAAGTATTTGAAGAAAAACTAACTAGAAGTTTATTTTTGGCATAGGGCTCCGTAAACAGATAGGTGCTTGCCACGGCTAGAACCGCGCCTCCAAGGACATCTATAAAATGATGGTACCCATCCGGACCCTCCAATCTACTAACTCCAACAATACTGGCCAAGACATAGGCGGGCCAACCATATCGTCGTTGAATAAATGACACTCCCGAATAGGCGGCAGAGGTGTGTCCGGAAGGAAAGGATTCGTAGCCATTTCTATCTTCAGGTCGCTTTCTTTTAGTGACCGATTTTAGGATATAGGTGACGGCCATGGTTGTGCCAAAAGAATAGGCAAGCTGTTTCGTGCCCTTGTAATCCTTTTCAAATATGGCAAAAGCCAAACCGGATAGCGTTAGGGCGATTTGGAGGACATCTCCCATGTCCTCCAAAATATTTTCCATTTTTCGTGCTTGCAATTTGGTTCATGTCCAATCAAAAAGGAGCACCAAAAAAACGCAACAAGTATAAAAAGCAGCTTTTCATAGTTGTACATCATTACTAATGGAAAAATCACCCCAAAATAGCATTATTTTGAATGAAAAGAGACATTTTTAATATGTTAAGGCATCAACAACGTGTTTTTGATAATTTGTAAGCATCAATAAAAATGGTAGTTAGACCCTAAGTTTTGAATTTTACCCATATATTCTGATCACCTTCCCATTCCCCATGCCTTTGACACTGCGCACATATCTATTTATCACTTTATTCTTAGGGATTGGATTATGTCCCGGGAAGTAATCCTTGTATTTTTTATAGGCATCTTCAACCATTCCGGCAGACACCACATTGACCAATATTCCGTTCTCGATTTCCAAAGCTGCAGCCTGTACAAAACTATGGATGCCACCGTTTACCATGGCCGCACTCGTAGTTTTTACCACTGGATCATCTGCCAAAATTCCTGTGGTCAGGGTTATGGAGTCTTTTGGGTTTAGAAAATGTTGGCCAATCCGTACAAGATTCACCTGTCCCATTAGCTTGCTATTAAGGCCAATGTGGTAGTTCTCTTCTGTAAGTTCTTCAAAATTTTCCGATTTGGCCTTTCCTGCAACACAAATGATGGCATCTAATTTTCCTGTTTTTTCAAACATCTTTTTTATAGATTCACTATTGGTAATATCAACATTGAAATGGCCATGAAAACGACCAGCTATTAATACTTCGTTATCCTTTTCAAAGTGGGAGGTAACTCTTTTTCCTATGGTGCCATAACCCCCAATAATCAAGATTTTTATTTTGCAAGTATTTAGTTGCCCTATTTTATTTAAACCAATTCATATTTATTGAAAGAACCTTTGAGAGGACAAAAATTCTATGGGATGGTCTGTCTTTCCATCCAAACTCAAATCAGCTAAAATCCCTCCCACCAAGGGAGCGAACTTGAATCCATGCCCACTGAACCCGCAGGCCAAGCTCACATTTTTATGGGCCATATGATTTTCCAAAATGAAATGCCCATCATCGGTATAGGTATACATACAGCTCTTTACAGATAAGACCGACTTGTATCCCTCGGGAATATAGGCAGACATAAATTCTTTGATCAGTTGGGATTCCTTGTCCCGTTCAAAATCATGTAAGTCATAAGGATTAATGGCTTCCCCAGGAAAATGATACCCCACCTTTACTCCCATTTTACCTGTACCATCTCCAGTGGGAAGCAATGGAAAACCATAAAAGCTTCCGGGCAATTCTGCCGTAGCATATAAAAAACATGGAAAATTTTCATTGGTAAACAAGGAGGGTGTTTTTGGTTCGAACCAACAAATAACCTGTCGGCGTGACACTAATTTATTTTTGGTAAAGGGAAGAAGCTTTTGTGTAAAACCGCCTGCCGTAAAAACAATCCTGTTTGCCGTATAGGTTGCATCCTTTGTTTTTACGCTTATAGTATCATTGGAATCTGACCATGCTTCCACCAACTGATTCTCCAAGATGGTGGCGCCTTTACTTTTTGCCAAATCACAATATAGTTTAACAACCTCTTCCGGAATTACATACCCTGCATCGGGCTCTGCCAAATATTCATAATTGTCAGGAAATTGAAAGCCAGGAAATTTTTTGGAACATTCCCTTTCATTCAGATTCTTTATTGGAATATGATGTTTTTTGGCAGACAGTTTAACCCCCTCCAGCAATTCATGTTGCTTGGGTCCAGCATAGAACAAACCCGTTTTATGGAATAGTTTTTTACCGGTCATTTCTTCAAGATCTGACCATAATGAATAGGTTTTTTCCAATAGCGGAACATAATCAGGATGTTCAAAATAGGCTTTACGGACCATTCTGCTCTGGCCTGCGTGGGAACCGTTTTCATGAACGATATTAAACTGTTCCAACCCTAGCACTTTTGCGCCTCTTGAAGCTAAAGAATAACAAGTAGCCGCACCCATTGTCCCAACACCTACCACTATTACATCATAATGTTTATTGGACATAAAACTTCATTTTAATTCTTTCTTTGATTTTAACTGTGAAATTACTGATTAAAATGAATTGATCACCAGCACCCCCTTATGCTCAAACTTGTTCATGTTCGGCAAGGCAATGGTCGCTTCTTGGAGGGTAATGGTTTTATCTATAAGTTTTTCGGGATGCAATATCCCATTTTTGATCATGTCCAGCATTTCTGGATATTTAAACGCTTGCATCCCGTGGCTACCAATTATCTCCAGTTCATTAGCCAACACTTGATCCATGGGGACTTTTGGATGTTGATGGTTCCCGGTCATCAATCCAACCTGAATGTGCTTCCCCCTTTTTCTTAGATTGGCAATGGAATTAAAACAGGTGGTTTGGCTTCCCAAGGCATCCATAGAAACATGGGCGCCTCCCTTGGTCAAGGCTTTGATCTCCCCAACCACATCAGCGCTCTGGGTTGCATTGACGGTGGCCATAGCTCCTAATTGTTTTGCAAAAGCTAAGGTTTCCTCATTGATGTCCACGGCAATTACCTGTGCCCCTAATGCATTGGCAATCATTATGGCTGAAAGACCAACCCCTCCGCAACCATGAATCACTACATACTGGCCCCCAGTAACTTTTCCCTGTTCTACAATGGCCCGAAAGGAGGTTATAAAGCGACAGCCCAACATCGCGGCCGTTACGTCACTGATCTCTTCCGGAATTTTTACAAGATTTACATCGGCATACTCCAAAGCGACATATTCCGCAAATGAGCCCCAATGGGTAAAACCGGGTTGGGATTGATGGTCACAGACTTGATGGTTTCCGGAAATACATTGGCCACAAGAACCGCAACCACATACAAAAGGAACGGTAACCCGGTCACCGACCTTAAAATTTCGAACATTTTTCCCAATTGCCGCGATAGTACCTGCCAATTCGTGACCCGGAACATGCGGTAAAATAATGTCTATATCATGCCCCATCCAACCGTGCCAATCGCTGCGACAAAGCCCTGTAGCTTTCACTTTAATGACAACCCCATGCTCTTTTGGCGTAGGATCTGCGACATTTTGTACGGTAATAGGCCCTTGGAAGTTCTCAAAAATTGCTGCTCGCATGCTCCTTTATTTAAAATTGACACTTTAATGTTTTAATCTCTTTGTAGTCCCATTTAAATGACTTTCTTCATGGCATTACCCTTTTTGCCTTTATGGCTAAAGGCCGTGCTTATTTGTTTCAAGATAATTGTGAAAAACGTCTAATACTTCTGGGAGATTCCCTCTTCCAAATCCCACCCTAATATATTTTCCTGGGTATTCGAACATTTCTGCGGGCACCGTCATTATCCCCGTTGCTTTCACCAATTGGTTGCTAAAGTCCAACGTGGATTTTGTAATGTTCAGCTTCACAAAGGATATGGATCCGGCCTTTGGGGGGATAAAGGAGGAGATGATATCATGTTCTGCAGCAAAATTTGCAAATACAGACACATTCCTTCTGATTTTTTCAATATTGGGAAGCAGAAACTTGTCCATATGGTTCAGGGCGATGATGGATAATATTTCAGAAGGTGTACTATTGCAAATGCTCAGATAATCCTTGAACGCAACTACCTTATGAAGAAAATCGGTGTCTTGGGAAACAAGCCAACCTGTCCGCAGCCCGGCTAATCCAAAAGATTTAGAGGTTCCCCACAGACTGATTCCTTTTTCATAGAGTTCACAAATAGGAGGCAACTCAGGAACATCATCAATGATGAGTTTGCGATACATTTCATCTGAGAAAATATAAATGTTATGCTTTCTTGCCAAAGCAACAATTTCATTCAATTGAGCTGGTGAAATATAGCTTCCCGTTGGGTTATGCGGAAAATTCAAGATGATCAACTTGGTATTCTTCTGAATGAGTGTTTCTAGATCATCGGTATGAAATTCCCAATTATCAGGATTCGGCTGCCAATACGAAAGTTCGCAGTTCATGGATTTTACAACCTCGTATAAGGATTGATAGCATGGAGAAACGGATATTACATGATCCGATGCTTCCAATAGCACATTCATGCTGATGAAATTAAGCTCCCCAGGGGTGGCTACAACAACATTTTCAATGGTCTTTGTGTTATAATGTTGCAAAATTGCCTCCCGCAACATGGAATTTCCTTCACTTTCGGAATATCCCAACTTTATTCCTTCCCACAGATCGAGTTCCTGTTTTGTTGCCTGCTCCAAAACATATTTCATTTCGTACCCATCACAGTCAGAACTGGAAAGCATATATTTTGCCGTAAACTCGTGTTCTCCAAAATAGCGCTCCAACTTGAAATCATTAATTTTCATTCTTCTGCT
>JBLGAT010000105.1:0-8644 GCA_047612485.1 Psychroserpens sp. | reverse complement strand
GATAAAGGATGGGCGCAAAAGTTTCATGCTGTACAATTTCAAAGGAATTATCGGCTTCTGCTATGGCAGGTTGCACATAACACCCGCTTTCATAACCTTCACCTTCCAGAACACCACCTTCAACAAGAATTTTGCCACCTTCTTCAACAACTCTTTTAAGAGCGTCTTGGTACATTTTTACAGCATCGGTGTCAATAATAGGACCAACGTGATTATTCTCATCCAATGGATTTCCAATACGCAATTGGTTATAGGCGGCTACAACGGCGTCCTTAACCTTGTCATACATGGATTCATGGACAATTAACCTACGGGTTGAAGTACAGCGCTGTCCGGCCGTACCAACTGCGCCGAAAACGGCCCCAATAACGGTCATTTTCAAATCAGCATCCGGGGTTACGATAATGGCATTGTTACCACCCAATTCCAATAAAGACTTTCCTAACCTGGCTGCTACCGCTTGGGCAACAATTTTACCCATACGGATAGACCCTGTGGCGGAAATCAAAGGAATTCTGGAATCCTTGGTCATGAATTCACCAACTCGGTGATCTCCATTGATCAAGCAGGAAATCCCTTCGGGTAAATTATTAGCCTTCAAAACGGCTGCTGCGATATTTTGACATGCAATACCACATAAAGGAGTCTTTTCGGAAGGTTTCCAGACACAGACGTCACCAGATACCCAAGCTAAGGCCGTATTCCATGCCCATACAGCCACGGGAAAGTTAAAAGCTGAGATGATACCTACAACACCTAAAGGATGGTACTGCTCATACATACGATGTCCTGGACGTTCGGAATGCATTGTCAAGCCGTGAAGTTGTCTGGAGAGGCCTACGGCGAAATCACAGATGTCTATCATTTCTTGTACTTCTCCCAATCCTTCTTGATAAGATTTCCCCATTTCATAGGAAACCAATTTTCCAAGTGGTTCTTTCAGCTCGCGTAGTTTGTCCGCAAACTGACGTACAATTTCACCCCTTTGTGGAGCAGGCATGTTTTTCCACGTTTTAAATGCAGAGGTAGCGGCATCCATTACCTTATTGTAATCTTCCTCGGAGGTTGTTTTTACCTTTGCAATCAAAGCTCCATCTACTGGGGAATGCGAGGCTATGACGTCTCCTGATGCAAAATTATTGGAACCAGTCGAGGTGCCGGGATTTATATCTTGGATTCCTAGTTGTTTTAAGGCATCATGGATTCCGTAAGTTGTAGCTATTTTTGACATTTTATAACTTTTTATATTATAATTGTTAGAATTTCACAAAGTTATGCAATTAACTTTAGTATGAAAGGGAATGGAAAATTGATTTTAGGGAATTTATATAATATTATCCAGATTTTTTACCGAAAGGATAAAATTTGTCCCTTGTGCATTACTGGTATAGTCCAATTGGGCCGAAATTTGTTTGCAAAGGGAGTTGATTATTTTAAATCCTATCCCCTTGGTCTTTGTAGGGTCAAAATTTTCGGGCAATCCTTTCCCGTTGTCTTTTAGGGTTATGGTTATCAGGCGTTCCGCTTTCTCTTCTTGTGTAACCAGAATGTGCAACTGATTGTCTTTGGATGATATTTTAAAGGCATGTTTCAATGCATTGGTCACCAACTCTGAAAGAATAAGTCCTATAGGCACGGCCACATCCAGATTTAAGGAAATTTCTGGACAGGTTATAGTGTAATTTACCGTCGGGAGCAGTTTTCTTTGGTACACCATAAGATCTGACAAATAATCCTTTAGATCCACAGTTTTAGAATTCTCATCCTGATAAATTTTTTGATGTGTCAAGGCTATGGCCATGATTCTAGACTGGCTATCTTCCAAAGCCGTAATAGCCTCCTTATTGGTTAGTTTTCTTTTTTGGATATTAATGAGACTCGAGGTCATCTGTAAATTGTTCTTTACCCTATGATGGATTTCTTGAAGTAAGTTTTCTTTTTCTTTGTTGGAACTTTCCAGTTCCTTGGTCCTCAAACGTACCCTATCTTCCAAGGTGTGTTGGTAGCTATCGTTTTTATATACAATAAACCCTAACATAGAAGTGATCAGAAAACCAAAGAGCAACAGAAAATAGGATTCCATGGTATGTGGAAAAGTGGCATACGTTTCTTTTGCAAAATACTGGATATGCCATTTTCTGTTGGTCACCTTTAAGGCTTTTTGCCGCAAGGCTGCCGTAATATCTATGGTGCGACCTTCATTGAAACTTGAAAACAGGGGTGTCTTGTTTTCGTCTTGGTCCACAATTACAATATCCAAAATTTTAAGTTCCGTATCCAATATTTTGGCGATGTATTCGGTCATGTCATATACTCCCAGTACATAACCTACCACCTCGTATTCTATGGCACCAAATACAGCTTTTAGTACTAAAAAACCATAATGGTCGTTCTTTTCGGCTGTAATTAGTTTAATAGGTTGGGAGTATACAATGTTTTTGGTCCTATTGGCCAAGGCAAAGGTATAGGTGTTTCTAGGATCAGAAGAAAGATCCACCCCTATAACGCTTTTTAAATGCTTTACGGGATTGGCAAATTCAATGGGAAAGTAATATTCCTTTTTATCGGCCAAGACCAATCCTAAAATGGAATCTACTTTTGAGATATGTATGGTACTGTCCATTACCTTTTGCTGGGACTCTTCGAAAAGCAACCTTTTATCATATGCTATTCGTGGGGCCCATTCCAATGCTTTTATTCCAGGGAGCCCTGTAATAAAGGGATTGGTAAATTCTTCAAATAGTTCAAATGAAACACTGTCATTGTTCTTGAAAAAAAAGGCCATGGATTCCATAACAATGTTCGCCTTGCCCAACTCCTTGTTGAATTTGAGGTCGGCCCTTGTAATCGCATTGTTAATGATGAAATTATTTTGGGTGATTCGCCTTTGGTTGGCAGAATAGAACAGGTAGCAGGAAACTAGCCCCCCTAATAATATAATAATAAGGTACTTGAAATTTTCCTTGCCAAACATGAGATAATGTACTCATTATAAAATTGTACATCAACTATAATGAAGATATTTCTCACAAAGGCTAATATCCTTTGATTGCGTTAATCTTACGCGGTATAACGTTCGTCCACTGGCATTATGGTTCCGCAATTATCACATGTTCTAAGTTCTTTGGAATTATAAAAAGTTTCAAAATGCCCCAAAAAATCTTTTTCGATGTTGTGCAACGGGAAATGGACTTCGTATAACTTATGGTTGCAGTTGTCGCAAAACCAGAGCAGTCCATCATTTAAATTTAAGGCAGCTCTTTTGCGTTCAATGACCAAGCCGATAGATCCCTTTTCCCGAACAGGGGAATGGGGTACTTTAGCGGGATGAAGGTACATGTCTCCTGGACCCAATTTCATGGTCTTTTTATGTCCGTCCTCTTGGATATGAATCTCAATATTACCTTCTAATTGGTAAAAAAGTTCTTCGGTCTCGTTGTAATGATAATCCTTTCTGGCATTTGGCCCGGCTACAATCATAACAATATAATCCCCTGCGTCCTTATAGAGATTTTTGTTGCCAACCGGGGGCTTTAAAGAATCCCTATTCTCCTCGATCCATTTATTTAAATTAAACGGTTGTTGAATTGCCATACTCTTATATTGTAATTGTGATTCCCTTTTGTAAATTGCAGGTTGTGGTCTTCAAACCAAGCAACTGCTAATTTAAGAAAAGTAAATGGCTTTAGGGAAGACTACTTGTAGAACAATTGGGTATAATAAAAATTTCCGGCCATATCTTTTTTTACGCTCACCGCGGTATGTGAAAAATCACCCTCTATATTTTTACGATGTCCCGCACTTGCCATCCATTCATCAAATGCCCTTTTAGCAGATGCATAGTCCTTAGCCACATTTTCGGCCACTATGGACGCATTTACTTCGGTTGATATTTTTGAGGCCCTGGCACTAAAATTATCATGGTTGATGGTCCCCTTTGCAATCATATAATCTGTATGATCGTTGGCGTATTCGTAGGCCACTTTGCTAAAATTAAGGTTGGAGTAACCCAAAGAACTCCTGTAATCATTTACCATGACCAGTAATTCCTGTTCTACGCTAACCGCATTTTCAGCTTTTGGAATGGCAATTTCGTCAATGGTTTCCTTACTACATGATGAAACCAACAAAACGAATAAAACCATTACAGCCAAGTGTAACCTTGTATTCATAAAGTGCTCTATCGCAAGTAGGTCTGTTCAATTACTAAGTAGGTAGTGAGGAGTGGGGGTCTTCTAATTCAGTTGATTTGGGGTCAACATTACTGTAATGATACTAAAATTTTAGGAAAAACAGGATAAACTGCCAATTTATTTCGCCCAAAGGAACCTTAATTATACGATGCTGTAATAGAGTTCTTACATACAGGCTAAATATGTTGGTGATACCATTGTATGTTTTGGGATTGAAAACAAGACAAAAGAATTTTATTTTATGGATTCCCCCAAAATCGATAACTTTAAAGTATACATTTTATCATGTGCTACGATATAAAAGCCAGTTTGGAAGCCCAACTCAATCGCGCAAAAAGAAGCGGGGACAAGAAGGCTGTTGAAGAAATCATAGAGGAACTTGTTCCATTAACAGACCTTCCCTTGCACCATGTTTCTGGGTTTACCCATCCCAAACTTCTTATTTATACGGACCGCTCCCCAAATTTTCCGGAAGTGTCTTCTTGGGGGTTGGCGCCCCATTGGGTAAAAGATAGCGCGCGGCTCAATAAGTTATGGAACAATACACTAAATGCCAGGGGAGAGACCATCTTTGAAAAACCTTCCTTTAGGGAAGCTGCCAAAAATAGTCGCTGTATCATTAATATCGATGGGTTTTATGAGCACCATCACTTTAAAGGAAAGACCTATCCTTTTTTTATTCAATCGAAAGACCAAAGCCCTATTGCACTTGCCGGATTATGGAGTGAATGGTATGACCACGAAACAAAAACTGTACTGAATACATTTGCCATTGTAACCACAACAGGGAATTCTATGATGGCCAAAATCCACAACAATCCAAAACTAAAGGGACCAAGAATGCCGGTCATATTACCAACCCAATTGGAGGACCAATGGTTAAATCCGGTACACGACAATCTGGACAAACAGCAGTTGGCAACTTTGATTTCTGCCTTGCCCGAAAATGAACTGGAAGCCTATACAGTGGGTGAGTTAAGGGGTAAGGAATACAAGGGAAATATCCCTGAAATCTCAAATAAGGTGGATTATGAAGAGTTGGTTTTTAGTGGGCACTAATTTATATAGATAATAAGGAAGATCACCCTTTATATGGTACTATGCTCTTCTGGAACCACAATTATTTTTTCCTGCCGTATCACCTTACTAAAAACGAAGGCCCCAATTTCCTTAATAGGCTCATATAGTACAGATGATTCAATGGTTTCATCCTTTATGATGCCAAACTTAAAAATGGAATTGTGGAAAAAAATCAATAATGCTCCCAATAGCACAGCTACCTTTAACATCCCAAAAACTCCCCCTGCAATTCGATTCAACAGACCTAGCATGGCGAAATCCACTACTTTGGTAAGAAGCCTTCCCACAAGGGATACCAAGAGTATAATAATGACAAAGGTGATGATGAAGGCTGTGAGATTCATGTATTTTTCATCCCAAGCCAGATGTCCGGAAAGGTAGTCCCCAACAATATAGGAGAAGTGTATAGCTCCGTAAAGTCCGGCTATAAGTGCAACAAGGGAGGCTATTTCTATTAAAAGCCCATTTTTCAACCCTTTAAAAAGACCAAAAAGTAATAATAGGCCCAAAACAATATCTAAAAAACTCATATGACTGTGTTTTCACAAATATAGAATTTTGATTTGTACCTTTGGCGCTACATATAAAGTCATGGCTAGAGATATTGAATTAAAAGAACGATGGGAGGTATTGGTAACCAAGTTATCCGCCCAATTTGCAGATGGAGATCCATTAGAGATGGACGCCATAATTTATTTGGTTGGCGTTCAGGAATTGGGGCAAATGCATAAGGTGTTCAAGAAGGATGAAAAGGTGAACCTAATGCATATCGCCATTTGTAGGCTCTTGGAACCTTATGGTTATTATGAGTTCGAATTTTTCGATGAAGAAGGATGGCCTCATTACATTATAAAAGAGGAACTCCCCACTCTAAAGGCAGGAGAACAATCGGTCTTAATGAAAGAGGCTCTGGTTGGCTATTTTATGGAGAAAGAATACATCAACTAAGCTTATGCCTCCTGAGACCCCTTATTATGCGGTTATTTTCACCTCTACAAGAACGGATGGGGACAATGGTTATAAGGCAATGGCGGAATTGATGGAGGAATTGGCCAAACAACAACCTGGCTTCCTAGGGATCGAAAGTGCGAAGGAGAATATTGGGATTACCGTGAGTTACTGGAAAAATTTACGTGCAATCGCGGAATGGAAAAAGCAATCAGATCACTTACTGGCCCAAAAAAAAGGTATCTCGAATTGGTATACTTGGTATAAGGTCCGCATTTGTTTGGTGGAGCGGGAATACGATTTCACCAAGGAAAATTAATCTTCTTACTTTTTTGAAGAAGTGGTTTCTGTTTAGGCACCTGATGGATTAGTCCAGTTTATCCGTCAGCTTTTTGAAAACCATTTTGGCATTTTTGTTCTCATAGAGCACTTCGTAAACAGCATCCATAATAGGTGTCTTTGATTTTTTTTTATACTTTGTATTCATTAGATAGGCACTTTTTGTGGCATAGTATCCTTCTGCCACCATACTCATTTCCATCATGGCGCTTTTTACGGTATACCCCTTGCCAATCATATTTCCGAACATACGATTACGGCTAAATACAGAATACCCGGTGACCAAGAGATCGCCTAAATAAGCAGAATTGTTGATGTTGCGTTTCATTTGGTGAACGCGTTTGATAAAGCGTTTCATCTCCCGAATGGCATTACTCATCAAGACACTTTGAAAGTTATCCCCATAGCCCAAGCCATGAGCAATACCTGCCGCTATAGCATAGATATTCTTGAGCATTGCAGCATATTCTGTACCAATAATATCATCCGAGATTTTAGTCTTGATATATTCACTGCTTAAATTCTTGGCCACCAATTGGGCCTTGGATTTGTCCGCACAGGCAATGGTGAGGTAAGATAAACGTTCCAATGCCACTTCCTCGGCATGGCAAGGTCCTGTGATAACCCCAATATTTTCAAAGGGAATCTCATATTTTTCGTGAAAATGCTCTCCAACAATCAATCCAGTTTCTGGGACAATCCCTTTAATGGCCGAAAATATTATTTTATCTTTTAATGATGCCGTAAGTTGCGATAGCTCTGTATTTAAAAATGCAGATGGGATGGCAAAGATCAATACATCTGAGTTTTGTACAGCTGTATCAATGGAACTTGTCAGATTAAGTTTGTCTAAATTGAACTCCACAGAACTCAAGTAGTTAGGATTGTGTTTTTGGGTCTTAATGTGGTTTATGGCATCTTCATTGCGCATATACCAATAGACCTGATCCAAATTTTCGGTCAGCATTTTAACAATAGCTGTAGCCCAACTACCTCCTCCTATAACGGCAAATTGTAAATTTTTTTTCATCTAAAAACTTATTCTGTCCAAATGTACTTAAAAAAAAGAGTATCCTCCTATACCTTAAAAACCGGAATATTGTATGGCTGGGAAGTATATTGTTGTAGAAAAATACAAAATAAGAAGAGGAAGGTTAGGTTTCAAATATTGAATGGCCTAAACGCAATTAAAGAGCAGTTGAAGGCTTCATCTTGATTTTTTAATTAAAAATTTCCAATTGTATACTATGGGGACCTTTTTTTGACCTGCCATTTTAGGAGTTCTTAAGGTACAACAGCTAAAAAGAAAGGGAGATATTTCCCATTGTTAAGCCCTAAAAGCTATGTCCCAATGATTATAAAGTGTTAATAATTAATTCTTTAAGCCGATAAATTAAGAGATGTTCAAAATGCCCTTCAGAATTGCCATCAATCCATAAATAAAGGAAAAATCTATCTATTAATAGTAGAATAATGGCTTTAACCCAAGTAAAATTGGTATTTTTGCCCGCTTAATCAACCAAGGAAACCCGTATTATTTATCGGAAGCACCTAATTGAAGGATGATGTTTTTTACACGGGTTTGTCTTTACAGACCCCATTAGAAAACCCATATCCACTCTCAATGAATCATTTATTCACAAATTGATGAAGAAGTATTTAAATCTATTTGATTTTTCACAGAAGGTTAATTATAGAACAGAAATTTTATCGGGACTTACTGTGGCCTTTGCTTTGGTTCCCGAAGCAATTGCCTTTGCCTTGATACCTGGATTTTCTCCTTTGACGGGTCTTTATGCTGCTTTCGTAGTAGCGTTGATAACCTCTATTTTAGGCGGTAGACCAGGGATGATATCTGGTGCAACAGGTGCCGTTGCAGTTATTTTTATTGGCCTTATTTTAGAATTGAAAGATAATTTTCCTGGAATAACCCCGGAAACCATATTGAATTATGTATTCGCAACCGTAATCATTGCAGGGCTGCTACAGATACTGGCCGGCGTATTGAAATTGGGGAAGTTTATCAGACTGGTGCCCCATCCCGTAATGTTCGGGTTTGTAAATGGTCTGGCCATTATTATTTT
>JBLGAT010000104.1:0-8670 GCA_047612485.1 Psychroserpens sp. | reverse complement strand
TTGGCATCAACCCCCTTGATCAAAGTCCCTTTTACCCCTGCAGCCCATACCAGCGTTGCGGTTTCAAAAACAAGGTCGGTCATGGTGGTGGCCAGTTTTCCATCATAATTGGTAATACGTGTCTCCATCCATACCTGAACCCCAAGATTCTCTAAGTACTCTTCTGCCTTTTCAGAGGCCTTTTCACTCATTTCCTTTAAAATTCGCGGGCCGGATTGCACTAGATGAATCTGCGCCCTACGGGTATCAAGATCTGGATAATCCTTAGGAAGAATTCCCTTTTTTATTTCTGCAAGGGCACCGGCAAGTTCTACACCTGTTGGTCCTCCTCCTACGATTACAAAATTCATAAGGGCATCCCTCTGATGAATATCATCGGTCAATAACGCTTGTTCAAAATTTTCTAAGATAAGACTTCTAAGGCTCAGGGATTGGACAATGGACTTCATGGCCATACTGTGTTTTTCCAATTCCGTATTCCCATAAAAATTGGTTTCCGAACCTGTGGCCAGCACCAAATAATCGTATTTTAAGTCACCAATATTGGTTATTAGGTTTTTTTTTGTAGTCTCAATTTCCTGCACATTGGCAAGCCTGAAAATAAAATTGGGATAATCCTTCAATATCTTTCGGATTGGATAGGCTATGGAGTCGGGCTCCAACCCCCCTGTAGATACTTGGTAAAGCAAAGGTTGAAAGGTGTGGTAGTTATGTTTATCCAACAGTATTACCTGCACCTCCTTTTTGCTCAACTTTTTAGCTAAGGATACTCCTGCAAAACCACCGCCAATAATTACAATGCGGGGATAGCTGGTCCTTGAAATGTTCATATCACAATTCATAGGTCTAAATTAAACATTCATATGTTTCCCTCCCTATTCATTATGTAGTTTTTGTTATATTTATCAAAACCCAGAACAATCCTATTCAATTATGAGAAAATTACTACTGACTTTAGCCGTAATGGGCTTCTTGACTTCACAAGTACATGCCCAGAAAACCACCCAGGACATTTTAAAAAACTTGGACAAGAAAAGCGAAACCTACGGCACCATTGCCCAAAATATCTGGGAATTTGCAGAAATGGGGTATTTGGAGGAAAATAGTTCTTCCTTATTGCAAAAGACTTTAAGTGATGAAGGTTTTTCCATAAAAAAAGGGGTTGCAGGAATGCCTACCGCTTTTATCGCGGAATATGGCAACGGAGGACCGGTCATTGCAATCATGGGAGAATTTGATGCCTTGCCTGGTCTATCCCAGCAGGCGGTTCCTGAAAAACTATCGGCCGATAAAGCTGCGGGGCATGCATGTGGCCATCATTTATTCGGGACAGCTTCTACAGCCGCCGCCATAGCCGTGAAAGAATGGATGGAAGCAAACAACACCAAGGGAACCATTAGATTCTACGGTTGCCCGGCAGAAGAAGGGGGCTCTGGAAAAGTATATATGGTTAGGGAAGGCCTGTTCAACGATGTGGATGTTGCCCTGCATTGGCATCCAGGAGCAGAAAATGAAGCCAATGCTGGAGCAGCTCTAGCCAATAAATCTGCGAAATTTAGATTCTACGGGGTTTCCGCCCATGCCGCAGGAGCTCCAGAAAAAGGTCGTTCCGCCTTGGATGGTGTAGAGGCCATGGACATGATGGTGAATATGATGCGCGAGCATATCCCGTCTGAAGCCCGTATACATTACGTGATTACCCAAGGAGGGAAAGCCCCTAATGTGGTGCCCGATTTTGCCGAAGTCTACTATTACGCGAGACATGGTCAGAGGGATGTGGTCATCGATATTTTCGATAGAATTGTAAAAGCTGCGGAAGGTGCGGCATTGGGTACAGGAACAACAATGGATTATGAAATGATTGGCGGCACCCACGAACTACTGCCCAACTTGACCCTCCAAAAATTGATGTACGACAACTTGGTGAAGGTTGGTGGGCTATCCTATACTCCAGAAGAAAAGGAATTTGCAGATAAAATAGCCTTGAGCTTGGGCTATGAAAAAGCGAACTTGGAGGTTGCCAAAAATATTGAGCCCTATAAAACCGAAGCCAAAGCCTACGGATCTACAGATGTTGGAGATGTAAGCTTTACCGTTCCCACGGTAGGACTAAGCACTGCCACTTGGGTGCCGGGAACTCCTGCCCACAGCTGGCAAGCTGTTGCTGCCGGGGGTACTTCCATAGGTAATAAAGGAATGATGATAGCGGCAAAAACGCTGACACTTACTGCCATCGATATTTTAAAGAGCAAGGATATTATATTGAAGGCCAAACAAGAACTTATAGAAAGACGGGGGAAAGATTTTAAATACATCCCCTTATTGGGCAATAGGGCTCCCGCCTTGGATTACAGGAAATAACAGGGCTTCACATAACACAAACCGATGATATTTTTATTATCGGTTTTTTTTGTGTTGTTCTGTAACAAAAAACAACTTCTTAACACCAATAGGTAACCAACCAATATAAATGACGAAGGATCAGGAACATCAATTTGTAAGCGAACTAGAGAACAATCAGAATATTGTTCATAAGGTTTGCTCATTATATACCAATGACCGGGATTCACACAAAGATCTATTTCAGGAAATTACCATCCAATTATGGAGGGCATACCCAAAATTCCGAGGGGAGTCCAAATTTAGCACTTGGATGTACCGGGTAGCTTTGAATACGGCCATAACCCTCTATCGAAAATCGAAAAAAAGCATAAAGACACAGGATTATGAATCGGTCATTTTTAAAATAAAGGCCGATGAGTACGATGAAACACAGGAACAACAATTGAAATTAATGTACACTGCCGTCAAGGAGTTGGGAGATATCGATAAAGCATTGGTATTTCTTTACTTGGAAGATAAAAATTACACCGAAATAGCCGAAACCTTAGGTATTTCAGAAGTAAATGCGAGGGTGAAGATGAACAGGGTAAAAAATAAATTAAGAACCATACTTAATCCTTAAGATGATGATGGATGAACTAGATCTATTAAAAAAGGACTGGCAAAAAAAGGAAGAACATCTTCCCAAAATATCCTACGCTGATATTTATAAGATGATAAGGAAAAAATCCTCTTCTATTGTAAAATGGATTTTCTATATCAGTATTTTGGAATTTGCGTTTTGGACGGCCATAAATATTGCGTTTACCGATGCGGAATCATGGCAGCTTATCAAATCATGGCATATCTATGAGTTTACCATTGGGCTGATGGTAGTGAACTATATCATCCTGCTTTATTTTATTTATAGGTTCTTTGTGAATTATAGGAAGATATCCTTCTCAGATTCCTCAAAAGACCTCATGAAGGCTATTCTCAAGGTCAAAAGAACGGTAACCCAATACGTATGGTTCAATTTGATCATGTTTTTCCTCTCCGCGATCTCTGGGGTTTACGGTACTCTCAGATATGGTCCTGATAGTGATAAAATCGTCAGTGCGGCTTCAGAAGCAGGTAACGAAACCATTTTTTGGGCTATTATTATTGGAATCAGTATCATAGCCGTGGTCTTACTATTAGGGGTAATCTGGCTCTTTTACAAATTACTATATGGCCTCCTATTAAAGAGACTGCGAAAAAATTACCAAGAACTGAAACATTTGCAAGTCTAGACCTTCCATTTTCGTTGTTTATTCTCCTCCTCGTAGGCCAATAAATCTGCTTTGGATATCACCTTAAGAAAGGAAGGATGCTGTTCAATGGCATATTCCAATTTTTCAATGATAGATTCAAAGGATTCATTTTCATAATCAATCTCCAGAGGCTCTTTGATGACGATGGATTGCAGAATTCCTTTTTTCTTTACCCGCAATCCCTTTTTGTCGAAAGAACGTCTAAAACCATCTATCACCACAGGAACTACAATGGGCCTGTATTTTTTAATAATATGTGCTGTTCCCTTGCGCAATGGTTTCCAGGGCGTGGTGGTCCCCTGTGGAAAGGTAATGACCCAACCGTCGTTCAGTGCGACTCCGATATTGGAAATATCGCTCATTTTAACCTGCCTGTTCACATCTTTCCCTTCGGCCCTCCAAGTGCGCTCTATACTTATAGACCCGGCATAGGCGAAAATTTTGGTGAGCACGCTTTTCTTCATGGTTTCCGCTGCCGCAATATAATACATGTTCAATTTTGGCTGCCAGATATATCCAATGTTCTTAATATTGTTCTCTCTTCCACTTAGGCTTGCGTTGAATACATGGAACATGGCCACCACATCCGCAAAATATGTTTGATGGTTGCTCACGAAAAGGACATTACTATCTGGAAGGCTCCTAATTATCTCTGAACCTTCAATTTCCAACTTGTTAAATTTCTTGTACCTCTGGTGCGTAATAAGCGCCATGATGCGTATTAGCCATTTCTTTATTAATAATATATGTCCGAAGGGGTTTCTTTTAAAAAGGGTCATAATTAGTGGTTAGAGAATTCAAAATTACAAAATAACGGTTTATAGTACCTGTTTAAATAGCTCTTTAACTTCGCTAAGCATCATGGCCGTTGCCCCCCAAACCGTATAACCATTTAATTTAAAGGCTGGTACGTCTATATTCTGGGCGTAGGATGTGTCCAATTTTTGATAAATGATGGTCCTATCGTCCATAAATTCATCCAAAGAAACCTCTACCAAGGCCTCTACCTCAGATTCCTGAATTATAAATGGGGACACTTCAGGATACAAACCTATATAGGGATGAACCTCAAAATTACTTGGAGGTATATAAAGTTTTGTCAAGGAACGGATGACCTTTACTGCCTGGGGCTCTACCCCTACCTCTTCATAGGTTTCCCTCAAGGCCGTATGCAAAAGATCCGTATCTTCCTTTTCTACCTTACCCCCGGGAAAACCAATTTGATTGGAATGTACACCCTTATAAGATTTTCTCAAAATAAGGAGTAAATTGGTTCCAGAACTTTGGTTGGGGTAAAAAAGAGCCATAACAGCTGCTTTTTTTGTATTTTTTCTTTTTATTTCGATAGATTGCAAGGATTCAATACGCTCCATCGGCGCCATTTTATAATGGGATTCTGTTCCCGGAAGTGGGAGATTTTTTATTTTTGGAATACGTTGAGAAAAATCATTAAAATCCATGACACTTAAAACCTTCACATTCTATACAATACTACCATTATTTCTTCTGGCCTCTTGCAAAGATACAACCAAAGTAAAAAAAGTGCCAGTAGAACCTCAAAAAAGCAATGTGGTAGATACTGTGACCGTAGTTAAGGAGAAAAAGAGCGAAAAAGAGGAATTTGTTCTTACAGAGGACAATGCCATCGAATTCTTTTTTAACTACAACAAAACCTTAAAAGAGGACACCGTTAAATTGACCACGAATTTTGGCGACATCACCATTGAACTTTTTGATGACGTGCCTTACCACAAGTCAAACTTTATCTACCTGACCAAAAAAGGATATTTCAACAACACCTATTTCCACAGGATCGTAAAAAATTTCATTATCCAAGGGGGAAATGCCGATAACGTGGAAACTGGGAGAAAAAGAGGTAAAATAGGAAGATACTTATTACCCCCCGATACTAGAAAAGGTCATAAACACCATCGAGGTACGGTTTCCATGCCAAGTAGCGAAATAGATAATCCACATATGTTGGCATCCCCATTCGAATTTTTTATTGTGGTCACCAAACCAGGCTCTTATCATTTGGACGGGGACTACACCCCATTTGGAAAAGTAATAGCTGGCATGGATGTGGTAGATAAAATAAACAGCCAACCGGTAGGTCAAGGAGATTGGCCCATGCAAAACATTTACATCTTAAATGCCGAAGTTATCAGGTAGCCCTGTAGATGCTTGGCAATGCAATCTTAAAGCGAACTGCAATAAGTCGGATTCCAATAACAATAATAATTCCTGCCATAAATGCGTAGGCATCATCAAAAGGTAACTTCCTCAATAAAAAATAACACACACCACCCAGAATACAAGCTGTGGCGTAAATTTCTTTTCTAAAGATCACAGGTATTTCATTACAAAGTATATCCCTGATCACCCCACCAAAACATGCAGTGATGGTTCCCAGACCAATACACATAATAGAAGAAAGACCAACGGACAACCCTCTTTCAATACCAACCATGGTATATAGTCCTATCCCGATGGCATCAAACAAAAAAAGTGATTTTCGAACATATTTTAGTCGCGCCCTAAAGGTAACAGCAAAGACAACTGCACCAAAAATAGTGTAAAGATATACTGGATCCTTCAACCATAAAACGGGGGCATTGCCAATTAACAGGTCCCGTAAGGTCCCCCCTCCCACAGAGGTCACAAAGGCAATGATAAAAACACCGAATAAATCCAACTTCTTATCAATGGCCACCAATACGCCGGAAATGGCGAATGCGATGGTTCCTAAAATATCAATGATGAAATAAAACATGGATCAACGCCTAATTTTCTGGTATGTAATTCGTTTCCTTTAAGTGAAATAAATCAACTAATGTCTCTCCGCCTCACTTGGATGGCAAAATAAAGAAAAATGCTTGGCTTTACCGTAAAAGCTAGAGAATACCTTCCATTAAATTCTAATTCGTATAAAACATCTTTGAGGCACACCCAATTTTAAGCAGTAAAAACCAATACTATGGTTTATCTTAGAATAAAGATAAATTTAAAATTTTAGCGTATTCAAATATAAAATTAAGAATATCACTCAATAAACTGTAAGATGTATAGAAAAGTAGAAGAGTCACAAACCTTGCTGATCAATACCCAAGCCATGGACTTGGAATCCCAAAACAAGGAAATTATCAAGTTTGGATTTGGCCAGTCCCCTTTTCTACCACCAAATCATGTAATAAATGCCCTAAAAGAATCGGCACATCGAAAAGAATATTCCTCGGTTCAAGGAGATCTGGACCTTAGAAAATTGATGTCTGTATTCCACTTGACGCATAATGGCCTAAAGGTTCAACCAGATAATATATTGGTGGCGCCAGGATCAAAAATATTGCTGTACACCATTATGCTTGCCTTTGAAAATGCCGATATCCTTATACCAGTACCGTCTTGGGTGTCCTATGCGCCACAAGCAGCTCTTGCTGGACACCATTTAATAAAATTGAACACCTCCTTTGAAGAACGGTGGCGTATTAGTGCAAAAACCATTGAAGAGGCAATAAAAAACAAACGACACCATGCCACTATCATGATCTTGAACTATCCTGGAAATCCCGATGGATTGACCTATTCAAAATCTGAACTTAAAGAATTGGCTCAACTAGCAAAAGACCATAATATATTGGTCATCGCCGATGAAATTTATGGCCTTCTTAGTTATGGTGGTTCCCATGAATCTTTTGCCACCTATTACCCTGAACGAACCATCACTACCACAGGTTTATCCAAATGGTGCGGTGCTGGTGGTTGGAGGCTGGGAGCTGCCTTCTTATACGATGGTATTGAAAAAGAATTTAAACAGGCGTTGATAGGCATTGGTTCGGAAACCTATTCATGTGCACCTACACCGATACAAATGGCGGCCAAAGAAGCATATAAAAGCTATGTTGGAGTAAAAGATTACTTAGGTGTACAAACCGACATACTTCAAAAAATTGGTTTGTATTGTGCCGGAGAATTAAATGCCTTACATATTCGTGTTCATCCTCCACAAGGTGGATTTTACATTTTTCTGGATTTTTCACTGCATCAGAACTCCTTATCTAAAAAAGGGATCACAACATCCAATGAACTATGTGAACACCTTTTAAAGGATACAGGAGTCATGATCCTACCCAGTTCAGCCTTTGGATTCGATAAAGAATTTCTGGGCGCCAGGTTAGCTTTTGTAGATTTTGACGAACCTTTGAAAGGAAAAGGATTCAACGTAGAAAGAAATTGTCCCAGAATTGCAAAGGGAATAAAGTTGCTTGCCAACTGGATTGAAACTCTCAAAATTTAATCCTAACTTTAAATTGATGTAAGCCAAATCGGCATTTTTTAAGTAAAACAACAATAGAACGATCATGAATAACACGAACAACAATTTGAGTACGTTTAGCACATTGTTCCTGGCAAAAGGCATCTTGACCTTATGTTTTTCTATATTCTTTATCCTTTATGGCTGCATAGGAATCATCATTGGGAATGCTGATAAATGGTCCCATGATCACAATTCCCTGCCTTTCAATCCGGGACTGATTTTCATCGTAATCGGGGGAATAGGATTAGTAATTTCCATAGTTTTGGGAATCCTCACTTTAATGGCCTCCAGATATCTAAAGGAGATAAAGAACTACAATTTTATCTTTGTAATGGCCATCCTTAATTGCTTTACAGGAATATTGGGAATCCTTTTAGGCATATTTACCATTATTGAACTGAGCAAGCCAGAAGTAAAACAATTATTTTTCAAAGACTGATCGCCGCATATTGGCCATGGTTTTTTACCTAAAACAATTTAAAACACTTACATGTCCGAACTATCCACAAACCAAGAACCAGAATTCTGGTTGTCTGGCCAGATCCCAGGAATCTCTCTTCTTTTACAACCGGCCGCCCATGCACTCCTGCAGTCTAGAAGGGAATTGGTCCAATATACCAAGGATTTTCCCGAGACTCTCCTTTGGGAAAAAGTCGCAGGCAGGGCATCCGTTGGCTTTCATATGCTACATCTCACAGGGGTATTAGACCGTATGCTTAC
>JBLGAT010000103.1:0-9063 GCA_047612485.1 Psychroserpens sp. | reverse complement strand
TCTCTTAATGCGTCAATAGGTTTTATGCTTACAGCACGTTGTGCTGGTATCAACCCGATCAGTGTACCAAGTATGACCATTATGGCCAAGGCGCCCAAAACGTAAGGGATGGGCACCGTTGGGTTGGAATAGGGGAAATCTACATCTTGGGTAAGCGTATTGATGAGACTTAGCACTCCGGCACCCAGTATGATCCCGATTACTCCAGCGATCATGGTCAACAAGACGGACTCCAAGATTATCAGTGAGCGCACTTCTCTTGGCGTAGCTCCCAATGCACGTCTAACACCAAGCTCTTTGGTCCTTTCCTTTACAGAAATTAACAGGATATTCCCAATTCCAATTACCCCGGCCAAGATTGTAGCTATTCCCACCACTAGGGACAAAAAGGTCAAACCTTGGGCAAATCCCACAATTCTATTAAAAATTTCCCCCAAATTGAAGGAACCGAAAGCCCTCTCATCTTTAGGATTTACGCTATGTATATTTTTTAGGAGGGTCTTTACATCTTCTTCCACTTGTATTACGTCTGCATCGTCATAGGCTGCAATGGTAAGCCAGGCTACATCATTTCCGGTATTGTATAATTTTCTAAAAGTGCTAAAAGGGATGTAGATATCCGAATCACTTTCAAAGCCGCCCCCTGGCGTAAATTTATGAACTCCTACTACTTGGAAAAAAACATTGTCTACCCTAATATAACCACCTATTGGGTCTTCCTCCCTTTCAAACAATTCTTTTTGGGTCCGTTCTCCAATGACACAAACCTTTCTTGCTTGATCTATATCCTCATCATTGATGAATCTGCCCCCATCATAAATTTTCTTGGTGGCAATTTTAGTGGAAACTGGATAATCCCCATAAACCGCGTAATTACCAGATTTAGAACCACGTATGATCTGTGCTGGTTCACTTCCAAAAATGCCCTTTACGTTTCTAGGGGCTATATATTGTATCTCGGGAATTCTATTTTTCAATACCGTGACATCCCCTAATGTAAGCTGAAGTTGTCTTCCCGTTTTATATCCTTTGTAGGGCATGCTTGTACTTTGAGCCCAAGCAAACATACTGTTCATGGCCACGTTTTCGAATTGCTTTTCAAAACCATTGTCCAATCCCTTTGCAGCACCGGATAAAACGATATAAATAAAAATACCCCACAAAACACCAATAACCGTGATGATCGTACGGGTCTTGTTCTTACTTATAGAACCGTATATTTCCTGCCAAGTATTTCTGTCAAATATAAATCGCATGTTATTCGTCTCTTAATGCTACTATTGGTTTAATATTGGCCGCCCTTTTTGCAGGTAAATATCCCGCAAGTGCACCAAAGAAAATCAATACTATAGTGGCTGATATCGCCATGGTTAAATTGATATATGGATTGGTAATAAAGTAATCTTTTAAGGTGTCGCCAAGGGATCCCAAAATGGCAATTCCCAAAATCATTCCTATAAAACCTGATATGGTGGTTATAAAAACTGATTCCAACAATATGGTGCCTATAACAGCTTTAGGGGTAGCCCCCAAGGCCTTTCTAACACCCAGCTCCTTGGTGCGTTCCTTGACCACAAACACCATAATATTACTGATTCCAATGATTCCGGCTATAATGGTCCCAAAGGCTACAAAAGCAACAATAAGCTGTAAAACACTGGCAAACTGTTGGTTTTGTTTCAGTTGATCGGCAATATTTCTGATAAAAACACCGCTCTCATCATCCGGGCTAATATATTTCTTGTCTTTTATAAACCTTGTCAAACTCCTATCAAAGGCCATGGCCCCAGCGTAGCCAATTTCGGGTCTAAACCCAACAATGAGCTGATCTATTTTATCCGTATTTTTCTCTATGAGTTGTCTGGTCGTATATGGAATGTAAATCATCCTTTCCTCATTGTCCCCTCCTTCGTCCTGAAATACGCCGATTACCATAAATACACTTCCTCCAATATCTATATAGTTGCCAACAGAATTATCCGAACCAAATAAATCCTGCTCCACCAATCTCCCAATGACAGCATATTTTGTTCTTTTGGCAATATCTGCTTCGTTTAGATATCTACCCTTCATCATTATCGTTTTCTCTGAATACTGATGTGCCGGACCTACCGCTATATTGGAATAGTCGTTGGATTCGTTTTTATACTTCACTAGGCTACTTCTAGAAATTCTTGGAGTGGTATACTCCAAAAACATAGGAAAGTTCTTTTCTATATCGGCGATATCGCTATTGTCAAATTCAATTTGCCTATTTGCCTTATAGCCTTGATAAGGCACGGTAGTTCTCCCCGGAAATATAAAAAATACATTGGTGGCATCGTCCCCAAAAAAATCATCAAAAGTGTTGATGAGTCCATTTCCAAAACCAAAAAGAACAACAAATATGAAAATCCCTAGGGCAACGGTAAAACCAGACAAGAATGTCCTAAGTTTATTCTTTTGTATTGTTTGGAAAATTTCCTTCCAATTGTCCCTACTAAACATATTGCGCCGCTCTTACTTGTTCTACCTTTTTATCCTCTAGAATAATCCCATCCTTTAGGTGAACAATACGTTTACACATATTGGCAATATCGGGTTCATGCGTAACGATCAAGATAGTATTGCCCTTATCGTTGATTTTTTGGATAAGATCCATAACTTCATGGGAGGTCTTACTATCCAGTGCTCCTGTTGGCTCATCGGCCAATAAAACCTTTGGTTCCGCAGCCATTGCCCTCGCAATGGCAACCCTTTGCTTTTGTCCGCCAGAAAGTTCACTCGGTAAATGCCCTGCCCATTCCTTTAAACCTACCTGCTCCAAATATTTCAACGCCTTTTCTTGTCGTTCCTTTCTTCCCACTTTTTGATAATAGAGCGGAAGGGCCACATTTTCCATGGCTGTTTTATAATTGATAAGGTTGAAAGATTGAAATACAAAGCCCAAAAACTTATTTCGATAATTGGCCGCCTTGGTTTCGTTGAGGTTAACAATGGGAACCCCATCCAACGTATAGGATCCTTCATCCAATTCATCCAACATTCCCAATATATTCAAAAGGGTAGATTTTCCTGATCCCGAGGAACCCATTATGGCCACCAATTCCCCCTCCTCAACGGAAAAATTTATACCTTTTAGAACATGGAGGGAATTGCTTCCCATTTTATAGGATTTATGAAGATCTTTGATTTCTATCATAACAAATTATATTGGCTGTTTGCGTTTGAATACTCTCATAAGACAAGCAAGAGTCTTTTTTGTTACATCTTTTATCTAAAATATTTTAAATGTGTTACTGATTTATGTTTTAGAGGATACCATATTCAACTAAACAGCAGTTGAATCAATTAGATCGCTCCGCATCTTGGTCAATATGAAAAGTAGGATAACATCCCAATAAGTGAATACTCTAAATAAATTTAGCCTGACCAGGCAATTTCAAGAGGCAGGGTAGTAAAAATAAAAAGGAGTTGTAAGATAATACAGAAGAATTGAGAAAGAGAAACAAGCATAAGGTGGTTTTAACCAGAATATAATGAAAATAGTGCTCTAGGATGGAATGAACAGATCTTCTTGTAGCTTTACCATCCTTAAGTTCTCATCTTTCTATAAATAAAATAGAATAAACCGGCAACAAGGATATAAGGAACAGTCATAAGGTAAACAATTCCGTTATTGATGCCCTCTGCGGCGGAAGTATCGGCCTCGCTTTCCAAGACAGCGCGGCACATAGCGCATTGGGCTTCCGCAAATTGAGGTAGGAAAACCGCCAAGAGAGTTATAACCGCTATGATACTTTTATTTTTCAATATGCTTATTTTATATTAATAGCCATAATAAGGCGATATCATCAAATATACAATGACCCCTGTCACAGCTACATAAAGCCAAATCGGAAAGGTAATCTTTGCCAATTTCCTATGTGCTTCAAATTTCTGCAGATAGGCTCTGGCGTAGGTCCTCAATACCAATGGAATAATAGCTATGGATAAAATGATGTGTGTGATCAATATGAAATAATAGACCCCTTTTATCCATCCTTCCCCTCCGAAGGTTGTGGAATCCGAAGTCATATGATAGGCCACATACATAACCAAGAATGCCAAAGAAAGTGCTATACATGTGGTCATTAAATTTTGGTGCAGCTTTCGCTTCCCATTTTTTATGGCCCAGACCGCCACTAACAATAATAAGGCGGTAAGTCCATTGGTAGCTGCATAAATAGGAGGCAGAAAGGAAAGTGATTCCACGTTTGGCAATTTCACCCCAAATAATATAGCGACCACAACCGGGATCACTATGGACACCAAGGTAATCAGTTTATTGAATTTCTTTTCCTTTAAGGCTATAGCATCCATCCTACTCTTCCAATAATTTTTTAATATCTTCTTTTAAAACAGCAATCTGTTCCTTTTCTCCTTGATCGTTCTGACCCTCAGATTCTAAGATGGTCCCCCTATAATAAATAATGGGATTCCCGAATTCATCGACCCGTGATCTGATAAAACCTTTTTTATCGACCAATGCAAAAAGGCCCGAATGCTCAAAGCCTCCCGGGGCATTGGGGGTTTGGGCGGCAAAAATATTGAAACCATTATTCGCCAAATCAAAAATCTGGTCCCTATCACCGGTCAACAAATGCCAATCCATATTGGTTATCCCGTAAGATTCAGCATAGTTCTTTAAAACTGAAGGGGTGTCATTTTCTGGGTTAATGGTAAAAGACGCCACACCGAAATTTTGAAAATCCTTAAATTCGTTCTGAATCTCCACTAAATTCTTGTTCATTATTGGACAGATACTGGGACAAGTTGTGAAGAAGAATTCCACTACATAGACTTTGCCCCTATAGTCCTTTTCTGTGATGACCAAACTATCTTGGTTGACCAGTGAGAAGGGTGGCACCCGTCTTTTTTTCCCATTGAACTCAATATATGATAAAGCACCACTATTGTCCTTTATGTTCATTCTATCGTTCTCCACAATCGTGCCGCTCTGTATTCGGTCCACAATTTTGGGAATAAAAATGATTCCAAAGATCAGCACAATCAATGAAACCCAAACATAGGTATATTTATTCTTCATTATTTGCTTCTTTCGGCGTTGTTTTTCTTTAGGGCCATTCGGTATTCCGCAAAAATGATCTTTACATCATCTTCCATCTTATTGTTCAGATCGGCCACGGATGAGGTGTTAAAACCATATTTGGTTCCCTCATCGTCATCGTCCTTTCTTCCCCTTAGACTTTGGTCCTTATCCACGATAAATACAAAAGGCGTACCTAGGTTATCTTCTAAAGTGATATCTGTTTTTAAGCTGGCGAACAATGCCCTTATTTCGGCAGGCTCCCCATAGATAAACTTCCATTTGGAGATATCCCCCAAACTACCAAGCTCTGTTTTTAATTCTTCCACCTTGGTCTCTGTGCCCTTGGGCATGACCATAACGAATTGAAAATCGTTGAATTCGTAAAAGGGTTTGTATATTTTTTGGTTCAAGTTAAAAGCGTTCCCTTTTTTTAGCTCTACATTCTCGCCCAAAAAACCGAGGATCGTAATTTTATCCTGTAGGGTATATGTTGGATCTATCCCAGAAATATCAGAGACTTTTTCTGTAAGTATGGGAAGTTTTCCAAAATTATTTATACCCGATGCAAAAAAGAGATAGGCAACTATGGGTAGTATAAATAATACGACTAAAATGAATACTTTTTTCATACTGTAGGATAGGGTACAAAAATAAAAAAGACGGTATAATAACCGTCTTTTAATTCTGTTAATAATACGTTAGAAATTCCATTTTATAAAACCTTCCTTGTATACTTGAAAGATATAGTCCGCTTCGAACAACAAAATAAAAATCAAATAAGAAACCAAGAAAATTGGTGTCCAAACAATAGTCCTTCTCAAAGAGCTTTTCTCATCTCGCAAGTGCATAAAATCCCAAGCGATATAGTAAGCCTTAACCAAGGTTAAGATGATAAATATCCAGTTAAGTGATTTCATTCCCAATATATAGGACTTGGTCAGCATTTCCGGCTTGGAAATACCCAAGGCGACCTCTACAGCGGTTATCAAGGTTAAAAACACCAATACTCCCCAAATCTTTTGGGTGTTCGACTTAAACTTTAAAAGACCTCTAAATATTTCTAATTTATGTGCGTGTGCCATTTTGTATGTTTTATATGGACCCCCAAGTTGCTAAAAGCGTATTAGAGATTGTATTTTTATATTGATTAAACCAGATAAAAGAAGGTGAATACGAATACCCAAACTAAATCCACAAAGTGCCAGTAAAGTCCAACTTTTTCTACCATCTCATAATGCCCCCTGCGCTCGTAAGTCCCCAAGATCACATTGAAAAAGATAATAACGTTGATCATTACCCCAGAGAATACGTGGAATCCGTGAAAACCGGTAATAAAGAAAAAGAAATCAGCGAACAATCGGCTTCCATATTCATTGTGAATCAGATTGGCCCCTTCAACTACATATTTTGCATTATCCAAATATTTTAAGGATTCTGCCCTACTAAGAACTGTTTTCTCCCCTTCTTCGTTTAACATTTCCGTACGGACCACAATATTGGAATTGGCCTTGAAGCCTTCTATCACCTCGTTTACAGAGTAGGTAGGCAAAGTGCCTTCATCGTAATACCAAAGTCCATTTTTATTCTCATGAGCCAGACGTTCTTCTGGCAACTGGGCAGTAAAATCGCGCAAGGCAGCACGCTCTCCGCTATCTACCTTTACAAATTGCAGGATACGCCCACCTTTGGTCTCAATTGCACCATAATCCCCTTTGATAAAGGTAGCCCATTCCCAGGCTTGTGAACCTACGAAGATTGCACCTCCGATAATCGTAAGAAACATATACCAGATAACGCTGTTCTTTTTCAATTTATGTCCAGCATCAACTGCCAACACCATCGTAACGGATGACATGATCAGGATAAAGGTCATAAAAGCTACATAGTACATCGGAAAATTCCCATGAAAGAAAGGAACGTGGGTAAATACCTCATCGGCAATTGGCCATGTTTCTATAAACTTGAATCTGGAAAATCCGTATGCCGCCAATAGGCCTGAAAAGGTCAAAGCATCCGATACAAGGAAGAACCACATCATCAGTTTACCATAACTTGCTCCTAAAGGCCGGTTGCCGCCCCCCCAAACATTTTCTTCTGTACCCGTTGTTACCGTAGTATCCATATTTGAATTATCGTATTAATAAAATTTTCACAAATTTACATTTTTTTCGTCTATACAAAATTTTTGCCTTTTAAAATATGAGAAAAATTTCATGTATTTCAGGTAGTGGGTCCTATTTATGGCCCTATTTCCCCAATTTTCATTTTATTTAGTTTTAATAGAAATAAAAGAACATAATAAGATAGACCCATAAAAAGTCCAAAAAGTGCCAAAAGGTAGCCCCCAATTCCAATCCCAAGAATTCATTTGAAGAATATTTGCCCTTTACTTGGTTGTACAAAACCACCAAAAGGGAAATTAAACCAGCGACCACATGCAATATATGGACTACCGCGATCAAAAAGATATAGGATAGGGTAATACTACTTGTAGGTCCGGTAAAATAATAGCCTTGGGCAATCATTTGGGAGAATCCATTAAACTGCAAAAAGATAAAACTAACCCCCAATATCAGGGTAAGCAACAACCATCTGGTGCACATCTTGGCGTTATCGGCCTTTACGGCAGATTTTGCAAGCATGTAAGTAACGCTACTCAGCACCAATACCAAGGTACTGTAAAAAAAAGAAGATGGCAATTGCAGATCGGAGAGCCAATCTTCCCGGGTACTGCTCACAATATAGGCGCTGGTCCAACCCGCAAAACCCATGATTAAACTTACTATCCCGAACCAGAGCATCATTTTCTTCGCCCTATCGTTCTTCTCCTTTGGAGTACCTGTTGTTAAATCCATAAATTGTTAAATAAATTTATCCACTACATAAACGACTTGCATCAATGTAATATATGTGACACTTGCCAACATAAGTTGTTTGGCAGATTTGTTATCCTTTCTTTCATAAAGACGCATGGCAAAAAACAGCATCCCCAATCCCATTGCAAAAATAATGATTGCTGCAACAATGGACAGCTGAAGTCTTCCTGTAATTCCAAAAACCGGAATAACGGAAATAACCATCATCCAAATAGTATACATGATTATTTGAAGGGCTGTGCCTTTATCTTTTTTACCTGTGGGCAGCATCTTAAAACCCCCTTTTTTGTAATCCTCATCCAGCATCCACCCCAAGGCCCAAAAATGCGGGAACTGCCAAAAGAACTGTATCATAAAAAGAGTCCCGGGCTCAATTCCAAACTCATTGGTAGCGGCTACCCACCCCAACATAAAAGGTATGGCCCCGGGAAAAGCACCTACAAAAACAGAGAGCGGTGTTTTAGTCTTCAATGGGGTATAAACACTCGTATACAAAAAGATGGAAATAGCACCGAACATGGCCGTTTTCGGATTCAGAATGTACAAAGACACTAGGCCAACAATTGTTAAAACCACGGCGATCACCATGGCTGTGTTAACAGACATTCTCCCTGAAGGAATTGGCCTATTTTTGGTGCGGTTCATCAAGGCATCCAAATCCTTTTCAATAATCTGGTTAAAGGCATTGGAGGCACCTACCATGCAATACCCTCCAAAAGACAATAAAAAAAGTGATACATAACTGATTTCTGTAGCACCGAGAAAATATCCAGCAATAGAGGAAAAGACCACGCTTACCGCAAGCCTAGCTTTGGTAATCTCTTTAAAATCAGCAAAAATCAAAGACCATAAGGTGCTTTTTACTGTATGAACCGCAATCTTCATTTAGAATTTTTAAAAGAATGTAAAGATAAGGCCCAAAAGATTTTTTTCCAACCTAATACTGGTATTTATGTTATTTTGAAGACATATTATCGTCTACTTCTTAAATACCATCTAACATGAAGAATACAAATACACGCTTAGCACTATTTTTGGCCTTCCTAACCACAATGCTCGAAGCCCAGGAAAAAGAAGCCCCCGTAACTGTTGACACCTTATCCAATAACGTCTTTA
>JBLGAT010000102.1:0-9073 GCA_047612485.1 Psychroserpens sp. | reverse complement strand
CCACCAAAAGCACCTCTGTGTTCTTGGAACATGACTTCACCTCCAAGTTGAACGGGAGAATGCAATTCTCCAAAAGCTTTAATGACCCCACTTATAATTACACTTACGTATTGGATGGGCAAAGTTACACCACCTATGACTTAACCGAGGCTACCTTGAGTTTCCAATGGAACCCTTTTTCCGAGTATATGCAGACCCAACAGGAAAAGAGAACCCTAAAAGATGGATTTCCCCAGTTTATACTGCAAGTTTCACAAAGTCTCCCCAATGTCATGGAGGGTGATTTTAATTTTACAAAATTCAACTTCAAGGCCTTTTATGTCAAACGGTTCTTGAACAAAACCAGAACGGAAATTTTGTTCAATAGCGGCTTTGCCTTCGGGGACATCCCCCTTACCCATCTCTACCACGCCTCGCCAAACCAACCTGAAGGGAGTGTTATTATGGACCGATTTTCGGTGACTGGAAGGGAAAGTTTTGAAACCATGTTCTTTGATGAATTCTTCTCGGACCGTTTTGTTATGGGTCAAATAAGACATACACTAAGGCCCTTTAAGATAAGTGGCCGCATAAAGCCCCAATTGGTTTTAATTACCAGAAGTGTCATTGGGGATGTTTCCAACATTGAAAATCATAATGGTCTTAATTTTGGTTCTTTAAATAAGGGCTATTTTGAAAGTGGCATAGAGTTGAACAGGATTTTGGCCGGTTTTGGTCTCAGCTTTTTTTACAGACATGGGGCCTATCACCTCCCTACTTTCGACGATAATATCTCGTTTAAATTCACTTATTTTTTCGGTTCTGGTTTTTAGGAACGTTAGCAAGGATTTTCTACCTTTGACACCAATAAAAAATCTCGATGGTAGCTAAGCTTACTCAAGGGTTCTGGGCGAAAACGGCCAGGCTGATCTTGCGCAATAGAATCTTTATCTTAATACTCATTGCTGCGATTACGGTTTTCCTTTCTCTTCAATGGGAAAACATGCGATTTTCAAATTCAGAAGCAAACCTGTTGCCGGACGATCATCCGGTAAACGTGGAATACCTTTCTTTCTTGGAACAATTTGGTGAAGAAGGAAATGTGGTGGTCATAGCTGTTAGGGATAGCTCCTTGTTCACTCCTGAGAAATTCAACCGCTGGAACAAGCTCAGCAAACAATTGGATGCCTTTCCTGAAGTAGATTTTGTATTGTCGACAGACAATTTACAGGAATTGGAAAAAGACAATGAAAAACAAGAGTTTATATTAAGGCCCTTCATCAAAAAAACACCTACCACCAAAAAAGAAATAGATAGCTTAACCAACCATCTGTTCAACGATCTTCCTTTCTATGACGATGTGATCTTCAACAAAGAGAGCAAAACGGTAAGGACCTTGATTTATTTAGATAAGGATATCGTGAACACATCGGTGCGAAAGGATTTTATACTTCAAGATTTCAACAAACTAATTGTCAATTTTGAAAATGAAACTGGTATGGATGTCCATATTTCAGGCATGCCCTACGTAAGGACAATGAATTCCCAGAATATCATTGACGAAATCGGAAAATTTATTCTAGCTGCTTTGGCGGTAACTTCCGTGATTTTCTTCTTTTTCTTTAGAAGCTTCAGGGCAACTTTTATCTCCATGTTCGTTGTGATCATTGGGGTGATGTGGGCGTTTGGTATCCTTGGCCTTTTGAGATATGAAATAACTGTGCTAACGGCCTTGATACCACCCCTTATCATTGTGATCGGTATCCCCAACTGTATCTTCTTGATCAATAAGTACCAACAGGAAGTAAAGAAACACGGGAACCAGGCCCTTTCCCTTCAGCGTGTCATTTCCAAAATAGGAAATGCCACCCTCATGACAAACATTACGACCGCATCCGGTTTCGCCACCTTTATCATTACGGACAGTAAACTTTTGAAAGAATTTGGTATAGTAGCTTCCATGAATATTATCGGGATTTTTATCCTTTCACTATTGATCATTCCCATTCTTTACAGTTTTATGCCCTTACCCAAGACCAAGCATTTGAAACACTTGAACACCAAATGGATTGAAACCTTCGTCAACTGGATGGAAAGGATAGTTAGGGAAAGAAGAATTACTGTATACATTACCTCCATTGCCCTTTTGGTGGTCAGTATCATTGGGATGTATCAAATAAAAATTTCCGGTAGCCCTATTGAGGACATGCCCAAAAATGCAGAGTTCTTTCAGGACATTCGATTTTTTGAGGAGGAATTCGATGGCATTATGCCGGTAGAAATTGTGGTGGATACGGAACGCAAAAAAGGAGTCCTAAAAGCTGCCAACCTAAGGAAAATGGATCAAATCGGGGACGTGATCCATGAAATCCCGGAATTATCCAAGCCCATTTCTGTTGTTAATATGGTGAAATATTCCAAACAGGCCTTTTATAACGGGATTCCAAAATACTATCAGTTGCCCACTACCCAGGAAAGCACGTTTATCATGGATGTTGCGAGAAAATCATCCAATGATGGCAACCTCCTGAAAAGCTTCGTAGATAGCACGGGCCAGACCGCTAGGATCACCACTTACATGAAGGACGTGAACACGGAACGAATGGAAGAAATCCAAGGAAAACTTCAGGAGAACATCGATAAGATTTTCCCTGCAGATAGATATAATGTATATCTCACGGGCAAGGCCCTGTTGTTTTTAAAAGGAACAAAATACTTGGTTAAAAACCTGGTTATGTCATTGACGCTAGCCATAGGCCTGATCGGCCTATTCATGGCCTATCTGTTCCGTTCCTTTAGAATGATCGTAATTTCACTGATCCCCAACCTTTTGCCCTTGGTCATAACGGCAGGGGTTATGGGCTTTGCTGGAGTTCCTATAAAGCCTTCCACCATTTTGGTGTTTAGTATAGCGTTTGGAATATCGGTGGATGATACCATCCATTTTCTGGCCAAATACCGGCAAGAACTTATCGCAAACCACTGGAGGATCAAAAAATCCGTTTATGCCGCATTGAGGGAAACTGGAGTAAGTATGTTCTACACATCTATCGTCCTTTTCTTTGGCTTTTCTGTATTTATGATATCCAGTTTTGGGGGAACCGTGGCATTAGGGGCCTTGGTTTCTGCAACATTATTGTTTGCCATGCTTGCCAATCTTATCCTTTTGCCAAGTTTATTACTATCCTTGGAACGAAGTATCGCGAATAAAACCGTGCTTAAAAAACCACAGATTGATATTCTTCCAAAAGAAGAACTCAACAGTAACGAGAAATAAGATAAAGAAACTGGTTATACTTTCAATATGAATCTGTTAATTCGGTTCCTATTTACCAAAAAAACTATCTTTACAATTTTAAATTAGACGTATTTTCAAATGAAATCACAAAGTATCCAAGAGCTCTTGAGCGGTAAAAATTTACTACAGGAAGTCACCCTATTCGGGTGGGTGAAAACTTTTAGAAGTAACAGGTTCATTGCCTTAAACGATGGTTCAACCCTAAATAATATCCAATGTGTTGTCAACTTTGAAGATTTTGAAGATGAACTCCTAAAACAAATATCCACAGGTGCCGCTTTAAAGGTGACCGGAACTCTAGTAGAAAGCCAAGGGAAAGGCCAGTCCGTAGAGGTGCAGGTAAAAAATGTAGTCATCTTGGGTACGGCAGATCCGGAAACCTATCCGATACAACCAAAAAAACACTCCCTTGAATTCCTTAGGGAAAAGGCCCATCTTAGGATCAGAACTAATACTTTTAGCGCGGTAATGCGCGTGCGTTCCGCCCTTTCTTTCGCCATTCACCAATATTTTAGACAAAATGGGTTTTATAATGTGCATACACCCATTGTCACGGGATCCGATGCAGAGGGCGCCGGGGAAATGTTCCGTGTGAGCACCTTGGATGCCAAGAACCCCCCTTTGACAGCAACTGGAGAAGTGGATTATAAAGAAGATTTTTTCGGTAAAGAAACCAATCTTACCGTATCCGGACAATTGGAAGCCGAAGCCTATGCGATGGCACTGGGCAAGGTCTATACCTTCGGTCCAACATTTAGGGCGGAAAACTCGAACACCTCCCGTCATTTGGCAGAATTTTGGATGATAGAACCTGAAGTAGCCTTTAACGATCTGGATGCCAATATGGACCTATCGGAGGATTTTATTAAAAATGTGATCAACTATATTTTAGAACATTGCCAAGATGATCTACAGTTTTTGGAGCAACGTTTGTTGGATGAGGAAAAAACAAAACCACAGGCTGAACGCAGTGAAATGGCGTTAATTGAGAAATTAAAGTTTGTCGCTGGAAACAACTTCAAAAGAGTTTCTTACACAGAGGCTATAGATATTCTTAAGAACTGCAAGCCGAACAAAAAGAAAAAATTCCAGTATATAATCGAAGAGTGGGGTGCAGATCTTCAAAGTGAGCACGAACGCTATTTGGTGGAAAAACATTTTCAGTGTCCCGTTATCCTTTTCGATTATCCAGCTAAGATCAAAGCGTTCTATATGCGTTTGAACGAAGATGGAAAAACCGTAAGGGCCATGGATATACTTTTTCCGGGAATTGGGGAAATAGTAGGGGGCTCGCAAAGGGAGGAACGCTTGGATGTCCTAAAGCAAAAAATAAGTGAATTGGGCATTGACGAAAAAGAACTTTGGTGGTATTTGGATCTCAGAAGGTTTGGGACGGCCGTACATAGCGGTTTCGGACTAGGTTTTGAACGTTTGGTGCTTTTTGCTACCGGAATGGGTAATATTAGGGATGTAATTCCGTTTCCTAGAACACCACAGAATGCCGAATTTTAATTTGAATTCTGTAACTTTATAAGAAAGCCTGCAACCCTAATATGCTAAAGCAACACTTACAGTTTAAGTTATCGCAGAAATTATCTCCACAGCAAATTCAGCTGATGAAGTTGATTCAATTACCCACGCTTGCCTTTGAACAAAGGCTGAAGCAGGAACTTGAAGAAAATCCGGCTTTGGAAACAGGGAAGGAAGAAATTGAAAGTCAGGAGGATGAATTTGAGGACATTTATGACAACGAGACCGATAGCGAGACTATAGCTGCCGAGGACATTAATATTGATGAATACCTAAGTGACGACGAGGTACCCGACTATAGGACACACGCTAACAACTATAGCCCAGATGATGAGGAACGTACCATTCCGTATGCGGCCGGTATTTCCTTTACACAATACCTTATCAATCAATTGAACACCGTTTACCTCAGTGATGAGGAGTGGGCCATCGCAGAATTCTTGGTCGGAAGTGTAGATGAAAGCGGATATATCCGTAGGGCTGTTTCAGATATTACCGATGACCTTGCTTTCACACAAAACATATATACCGAAGAAAAAACAGTAGAGAAAATATTGAAGATCGTTCAGCAATTAGATCCTCCAGGAGTAGGTGCTACCTGCTTGGAAGAATGCCTGATCATTCAATTGAAAAGAAAAGACACTACCCCAAGTACAGAATTGGCGATCGCTATTTTGGAAAAATCTTTTGAGCAGTTTACCAAAAAACACTACGCCAAACTCATTCAAAAGCACAATGTTTCCGAAGAGACCTTAAAGGAAGCGATAACGGAAATAGAACGTTTGAACCCTAAACCAGGGGGTTCCTATTCCGGGAACACCAGAATGATTGAGCATATTGTTCCCGATTTTTCCATTAAAATAACCGATAGCGAATTGGAGCTCACACTAAATGGACGTAATGCCCCAGAACTACATGTGTCAAGGGAATACAATAACATGCTGGAAGGGTACAAGAATGCCAAGGAAAAATCCAAGTCACAAAAGGACACGGTCATGTTCATCAAACAAAAGTTGGACGCCGCCAAATGGTTTATTGATGCCATCAAACAGCGACAGCAAACCCTATATGTGACCATGAATTCCATCATGAACTACCAAAAGGAATTTTTCCTAACAGGTGACGAGCGCAAGTTACGTCCCATGATCCTTAAAGATATTGCCGATGAGATTGGAATGGATGTCTCCACAGTTTCAAGGGTTGCCAATAGCAAATATGTGGACACCCCTTACGGAACAAGATTGATCAAGGATTACTTTTCAGAATCCATGAAAAATGATCAAGGGGAAGATGTTTCCACCAAGGAAATCAAAAAAATATTGGAAACCGTTATTGGTGAGGAACTAAAAAGAAAACCTTTGACCGATGATAAATTGGCGGCCATTCTAAAGGATAAAGGATATCCCATAGCTAGAAGAACAGTTGCCAAATACAGGGAACAATTGGGCATCCCCGTAGCACGGATGAGAAAAGAAATATAATGAGGGCCTTTTATCAGCTAATCTCGTATTTGTTCCATCCTTTATTTATACCCATTGGGGGAACGCTAATGTATTTTATAATCACCCCTAAATACACCCCGTTGGAAATGCAGAGTGGGAATATCCTTCCCATTTTTATCCTGACGGTAATCATCCCCATCATATGTTACTTTATCTTGCGAAATCTTGGCATGGTAACCTCTGTTTTTATGCCGTCCATACAGGAACGCAAATACACGCTCTATATAAGCATTTCCTTGCTTTTGATGATTGTATATAAGGTTATCCCCAATAATTACTCCAGCGAGCTCTTTTACTACTTCTTTGGGCTAATTGCTGCGGCCTTGTCATGTCTGCTCCTGCTGTTTTTTAAGTTCAAGTGCAGTGTACACCTAATGGGAATGGGCAGTATTTGGATGTACCTTATAAGCCTCAGCATTCATTTTGAAATCAACGTGGTCATTGCCATAAGTGCATTGACATTGGCAACAGGTATGGTTGCCACTTCAAGATTGTATTTAAGGGCGCATAGCAGGACAGAATTACTGATCGGCTTTTTAATAGGAACGATCACCCAGTTAATGACCTTAAAATTTTGGTTATAAGATGTAAAATATGATCCCTATCCGAAGGGGCTTCACATCTATAGGTACCGAGGTATCCAACGTTACCCCATCGTCCAAAAGCTTACTGAGCGCATAATATACATGAATATTCCAGGTGTTATACCCAACATTGAACATTAGGCCATACTGCAGTTTTTTGATATCGGGATTTGTGAATCCGCTTTTACCAGTGTCAGCAACAAATTTAGACCTCCCCTCAAAAATATATCCCAGTTTCCCCCCGGCATACACCCTCCAAAATTTATAATCGGTCGCATTTGAGTTTCGCCATCTTATCTCCAGAGGGAATTCTATGACATGGGTCTCCAGTTTACTCCGCTTAAAACCATCGTTCGAACTCAACCCGGAATACACGATATCCCCGTTGACTTGTTCTGCAAAAAGATTTGTATAGTACGAATTGAGAGCGTAGCCAACCCCTATACCAAGCCCAAAAGTTCGTTCACTATTTAAGGGAATATCCTTCACAATACCTCCCATGATCCCATATGAAAGATTGCGCTGTGTGATGTCTGTTGGTTTGTTGAGCAACAAATTGTAGGTGACACCAAGATAAAATTGATCCTCCAGATACCCTTCGTCTTCAACGGTGCTCATTGGCGCCTCTTGGGACCAACCCTGGATCGAAATCCCAACAAACAGCAATAGGAATAAATACTTCATCATATGAACCTTCTAAAAGCACTTTAATATATAAAAAAAACGCCCCAAATTAACTTTGGAGCGTTTTGATCTATAAACTAATAATTTTTAAGCTTACTGTAAATTTCTGAAAGCATCACCCTCAAAGGTGGTGTAGTTAACTTTCAGGGCATTCACTTTTCTCAATTCCAATTTGATATCGGATATGATACCCATATTGGCATTTTTGTCCACTTTAAGCGCAGTAGTCAGTACATTTTGCAGTTCCTGTGGCTTCTTGGCCCTTTCTGCCAAGATATAATCACCTACCTCTGAAGCACTTGAAAACTTATCGTTCAATTGAATCTTTGACTCTTTACCATAAAGCTTTTCGTACTCTCGTGTTGGTTTCCCAACATAGATATAAATTACCCTATCCTTTTTTTCCAATTTCTTGATCTCAGAGGCATTTGGCAATGTATTCTCCACTTTCAAAGTACTATCTTTCATTACGGTCACCGTCATAAAGAAGAACAACAACATGAAAACAATATCCGGAAGTGAAGCCGTGTTTACTGCTGGTAAAGCAGCATCCTTTTTCTTATTGAATTTTGACATTTTATAATGTTTTAGTTCTCTTTAGTTTGACGTCGATGTTTCGGCCTCAGATAATTTCTGTGGAAACAATTCCTGAATTTTCTGCACCCTTTCCTTTAGTTCGTCACGCACAGATGATGGAGTCTCTGGATTTAGGTATAAGGCTTCCATTTCCGTGAAATTCCTTTTATATAATCTTTGCGCTTCTCTGTTACGCAAATCATTATATGCCCCAACCAATTCGTTCTGTACAGTGATGTACGTCCCATACTTGGTTTCCCTATCATTCTTTAAGGAAATAATAGCTTTAGTAGGATTATCTGAAGAAGCGCCATCCTTTTTACCTTGACAGTAGTTACAGTATTCAGGTGTACCAGTAGCTGCGCCACCGTTGTCCAAGAAAGCCATTGCTTTCTTTCTAAGGTCCTTGATATTGGTCAATTCATTCTCAACCAATAACTGTCCATTTCTGTTGATACTGACCGTAAATATATTCCTTTCCTTAATGATCGGTGGTTCTTCGGTAGGCGGCTCTATCGGTGGCAACATACGGTCCAAACCTGCATCAGTTTCAATAGTGGTAGTCACTAGGAAAAAGATAAGTAATAAGAACGCAATATCTGCCATAGAACCGGCATTAACCTCTGGTGGTGTTCCTCTTCTGGCCATAGTATATTGTTTTTATTTACTAAACATTTTTTTAATTCCAGGAAGGATCATCAACAAAACGGCGACGCCGGTTAGAATGAAAAACACATTCAATCCCATTCCAATTGTTTTAACAGTACCTTCTGTTGTTGGAATACCTTTATTGGCCATTTCTGTAAGATCTACATCAGTACCTGTTGCCAAACCGTAAGATACAGCAACTACCAATAGTAAACCTCCGATAGCAAACAAGGCTTTCTTTAAATTTTCAGGAGTAGTGAACAAGTTTTTAA
>JBLGAT010000101.1:0-9397 GCA_047612485.1 Psychroserpens sp. | reverse complement strand
TGGATAAAGGCAATGATTATAAGTCCCTAATGCCCATGGTAAGGGAAAAGGTAAAGGCGATTGTGTGTTTAGGGTTGGATAATTCCAAAATAAAAGATGTTTTTGGGAACGTAGTGGATTTAATGGTGGAGACTTTTTCTATGGAAGAGGCCATAAAAGTGGCCTACAAAATTGCAGAGCGTGGCGACACAGTTTTATTGTCCCCAGCCTGCGCCAGTTTTGACCTGTTTAAAAATTATGAAGACAGGGGAGATCAATTTAAAGAAGCCGTAAAAAACTTATAGTGTGGTAGATTTTTTTAAAAATATCAAAGGAGATAAGGCCATTTGGGGGGTAGTAGCCCTCTTGGCCCTATTTTCTTTTTTACCTGTCTATAGTGCCAGTAGTAATTTGGTGTATGTAGTAGGGAACGGGACCACAGTAGGGCATTTGTTGAAACATGCCATGCTGTTGATCCTGGGCTTTGGTGTTATTTATGGCGTACATAAGATACCTACCCACTTTTTTAAGGGATTGTCCCTGATAGCCATGCCCATCGTTTTGTTGTTATTGGTGTACACCATGGCCCAGGGAACGACTATCGAAGGTGCTAACGCCAGCCGTTGGATACGCCTGCCGTTGGTTGGTTTTACATTTCAAACATCCACTTTGGCGTCCGTGGTATTAATGATCTACGTTGCTAGATATCTTACTAAAATTAAGGATAAGGATGTGAGCTTTTCGGAGAGCATTCTTCCCTTGTGGTTACCTGTCTTTTTAGTATTGATTCTTATTCTACCCGCTAACTTCTCCACTGCAGCCATCATCTTTTTTATGGTATTGTTGTTGTGTTTTATGGGTGGGTATCCTATGAAATATTTAATGGGAATCATCGGGACAGGGCTATTGTCACTCACCTTGTTCGTTATGGTGGCCAAGGCTGTTCCTGATTTGTTTCCCAATAGAGTGGATACGTGGATCAGTAGGGTAGAAAGTTTTTCGGATTCTGCGGATACGGAGGGCGATTATCAGATAGAAAAAGCAAAAATTGCGATTGCAACGGGGGGAATTGTGGGCAGTGGTGCCGGGAAAAGCGTTATGAAAAACTTTTTGCCCCAAAGCTCGTCGGATTTTATCTATGCCATTATCGTAGAAGAATACGGGCTAATCGGGGGGTTTGCCATTATGTTCTTTTACCTGTTGTTGTTGTTTAGAATAGTTGTTGTCGCTAATGGAAGTTCCAGTGTTTTTGGAAAGTTATTGGTTGTTGGGGTGGGCTTGCCCATTGTATTTCAGGCCCTGATCAATATGGCCGTAGCAGTAGAATTGTTTCCAGTAACGGGACAGACCCTGCCATTGATCAGTAGTGGGGGTACCTCAATTTGGATGACCTGCCTAGCAATAGGGATAGTATTGAGTGCAAGCAATAAAAATATGGTAGAAGAGGAAAACGCCTCTGAATTGGATGACACGAACCCTTTAGAAGTATTAAGTGGACAATTATAGATTTATACTTTCTGGGGGTGGAACTGGCGGACATATATATCCGGCCATTGCTATAGCCAATGAATTGAAATTGAGGTATCCCACTGCAGATATTCTGTTTGTAGGAGCCAAGGATAGAATGGAAATGGAAAAAGTGCCTCAGGCCGGGCATAAGATCGAAGGCCTTTGGATAAGTGGGTTGCAACGGAAGCTGACCCTTAAAAATTTATTGTTTCCCATAAAATTGCTCAGTAGTTTGAGGAAAGCGAGAAATATAGTGGCAAAATTTAAACCCCATTTGGTAATTGGAACCGGGGGCTTTGCAAGTGGTCCGCTTTTGAAAATAGCTTCCAATAAGGGGATTCCTTGTGTGTTACAAGAGCAGAATTCCTATGCGGGAGTAACCAATAGGCTATTGGCACAAAAGGCAGAAAAAATTTGTGTCGCTTATGATGGTATGGAAAGATTTTTTCCGGCCAATAAAATTATAAAAACGGGCAATCCCGTACGTGGCGATTTGATAAAGGCCCCAGTTGATAAGCGGACCGCGACTGAATTCTTTGGTTTGGAAGCTTCGAAGCCCGTGTTGGTGATATTGGGAGGTAGTTTAGGCGCCAGAAGGATCAACCAATTGGTAGAAGAGAAACTGTCCTTTTTTGAATCCTTAGGGTTGCAATTGGTGTGGCAGTGCGGGAAGCTATATTATAAGGAGTACAAGAAATATAATTCAGGGACGGTAAAGGTGTTTGATTTTATGAATGAAATGAATTTTGCTTATGGGGCTGCTGATATAATCATTTCAAGGGCGGGTGCCGGTTCGGTATCGGAATTGTGCATAGTAGGTAAACCTGTAGTTTTCATTCCATCCCCCAATGTTGCGGAAGACCATCAAACAAAAAATGCACTGGCCTTGATCTCGGAAAATGCAGCTGAGATGGTAAGTGAAAAAGAATTGAATACGCACTTTGAGGCGGTCATCAGGGAGATTTTTAACTCTAAGGAACGTCAAGAGAAATTAAGTGCCAATATAAAGAAATTAGCGATGCCGAATGCTACCAAGCATATCGTAGACGAGATAGAAAAAATATTAATGAATAGAGACGTATAGAGGACATTAATGAATATTAAGGATTTACATAGCGTATATTTTATAGGAATCGGAGGTATCGGAATGTCTGCCTTGGCCCGTTATTTCAAATTTATAGGAAAGCATGTTGGGGGATATGATAAAACGCAGAGTCCATTGACCAAAGAATTGGTAGAGGCGGGAATGGAAATCCATTATGAAGATAATATTGCTCTAGTTCCCGAGCGTTTTAAAAAAACAATGGGAACCTTGGTGGTCTATACGCCAGCAGTTCCCATAGACCATAAAGAATACCAGTATTTTATAAAGGAAGGATATGTTGTACAAAAGAGGTCGGCCGTTCTGGGATTGGTTACCAACAATAGCTTTAGTTTGGCTGTTGCAGGGACCCATGGCAAAACCACCACCTCAAGTATTTTGGCGCACTTGCTCAAGGAGGCGGGGGTGCCCATTACGGCTTTCTTGGGAGGGGTTTCGGAAGATTTCAACAGTAATTTCCTGTTGGAGGGAACAGAAGTGTCCGTTGTAGAGGCCGATGAGTTTGATAGGTCTTTCCTTCAGCTTACGCCTAATGTGGCCTGTATTACCTCCATGGACGCCGATCACCTTGATATATATGGTACAAGTGAAGCATTGGTGCAGTCTTTCAAGGATTTTGCAGGTAGGTTAAAGCCAAATGGAAAGCTCTTTGTTCGCAAAGGTCTACCATTGGACGGAATAACATATGGCATAGAGGACGGTTCGGATTTTTGTATCGAGAATCTAAAAATAGAAAACAGCACCTATCTTTTTGATCTGGTTACCCCGAGCGAGGTTTTTAAAGGGGTTAGGTTCAGTAAACCAGGGAAGCACAATTTGCTTAACGGATTGGTGGCCTTTGCCATGGCCTTACAAACAGATTCCCCAAAAAAGCGACTGGTTGAGGCTATGGGAACGTTTAAAGGGGTGCAAAGGCGATTTTCGTATCGCTTACGAAGAAATGATTTTGTGTTTATAGATGATTATGCCCATCATCCTACAGAGATAGATGCAGTGTATGAGGCTGTTGCAGAAATGCATCCCAACAAAAAAGTGCTGGCGGTATTCCAGCCACACCTTTTTTCGAGGACTAGGGATTTTATTGATGATTTTGCCAAGAGCTTGGAAAAATTCGATAGCCTGCTCTTATTGGATATATATCCGGCAAGGGAAAAACCCATTGAAGGAGTGACCTCGGAGTGGCTATTGCAAAAAATAGACAATCCCAACAAAAAACTTATTGCAAAATCGGGATTGATAGAAGAGATAAAGAAACAAGCTCCAGATGTTCTGGTGACCATGGGAGCCGGTGACATAGGTTTAGAAGTTGTAAAAATAGAAAAGGAATTTGCTCATGAAAATTAATTGGAACTATCTGAAATTAGTACTGCTGCTGCTTTTGGTGACAGGTCTTTATGCATTTTCAAACCACAGGAGCAATGCCAAATCAGTAAACGATCTGGACATACAATTTTTGGGAGATCAAAACCTTTACACCACTCATGAGATGGTTAATAAATTGTTAATACAAAAATATGGGAACCTTAAAAACGTACCTAAAGAAAAATTAGTTTTGAATACCATAGAAAAGGTAATTGAGACCGATGACATGGTAAAAAATGCCCAAGTGTATCTAACTGTAGATGGGAAACTTACGTCGAAAATCATACAGCGGAAGCCAATCGGAAGAGTTGAGGGATTTAAAAAGTATTATGTGGATGATGAGGGAATGCGCATGCCGTTCTCTAAAATTCATTCCGCAAGGGTGCCTATAATTACGGGCAGCATCACTGGAAAAAGTTTGGAAGATATATATGTGATCCTTGAATATATCAATACGGATAATTTTCTAAGAAAAAATATCATCGGTATCCATGTGGGTATTGATGGAGATTACAAGCTAAAGTTTCGTATGGAGAACTTTGTGGTGAACTTAGGGGGCGTTGAGAATTTAAAGCAAAAGTTCAACAACTTTATTGCTTTTTATAACAAAGCAACCAAGGACAAGACATTAAATCATTACGATTTAGTGAGTTTAGAGTATAATAATCAAGTAGTGTGCACCAAAATTTAGGGTATGGAAGAAGATAGTTATTCGGTTGGATTGGATATTGGAACCACCAAGATAGTGGCCATTATTGGGAAGGAGAACGAGTACGGTAAAATTGAGATTCTGGGAATCGGAAGATCCAAGAGTCTTGGCGTGCATCGTGGTGTGGTCAATAACATTACCCAAACCATTAAATCCATTCAACAGGCAATTGAACAAGCCGAAGCGAATTCAGGATTAAAGATTGGTTCCGTTGTGGTAGGAATTGCAGGTCAGCATATTAGAAGTTTACAACACAGTGATTATATCACTAGGGTAGATTCTGAAGAGGTGATCAATGATGATGATTTGGACAGACTGTGCAACCAAGTATACAAATTGGTGATGTTGCCGGGAGAAGAGATCATCCATGTTCTGCCACAAGAGTACAAGGTTGATGGACAAGCTGAAATCAAACAGCCCATTGGGATGTATGGAGGAAGATTGGAAGCCAATTTCCATGTAGTGGTAGGTCAGGTATCTTCCATAAAGAATGTAGGGAGATGTATTAAAAGTGCAGGCTTGGACCTTGGGAGTATTACCCTGGAGCCGTTGGCATCTGCCAATGCGGTTTTAAGTCAAGAAGAAAAAGAAGCTGGGGTTGCCTTGATCGATATAGGGGGCGGCACCACTGATTTGGCCATTTTTAAGGACGGGATCATCAGACATACGGCTGTTATCCCCTTTGGTGGTAACGTCATTACCGAGGATATTAAGGAAGGATGCTCCATCATTGAGAAACAGGCGGAGCTGCTAAAAATAAAATTCGGATCGGCTTGGCCAGGAGAGAACAAGGATAATGAGATCGTTTCCATACCTGGATTACGGGGAAGGGAACCCAAAGAGATCACCCTTAAAAACCTTTCCAAGATCATTCATGCCAGGGTAGTGGAAATCATAGAACAGGTCTATGTGGAAATTCAGAACTACGGTCATGAGGATCAAAAGAAAAAACTGATTGCCGGAATAGTTTTGACAGGTGGAGGTAGCCAGTTGAAACATTTAAAGCAATTGGTGGAATATATCACTGGGATGGACACTAGAATTGGATATCCCAATGAACATTTGGCCGGGGATTCCGATGAGGAAATAGCCAGCCCATTGTACGCCACAGCTGTGGGCTTGTTGATGAATGCCATCAATACAAAAGCAAAGGTCAAAGCCATTGAAGAGTCTCAAAACGAAGTGGAAACGGAAGTTATTTACGACGAAGGCAACGGACAGGCCACGAAAGAGCAGCCAAAAGCAATAAGAGAACGAAAATCCATATTTGACAAATGGTCCGAAAAGTTGAAAGACTTCTTGGATAATGCGGAATAGGGCATAGAAAAGAGGACACATATCGTATAACCAGTAATACAAATAGAATGAGCAAGAACACTGAATTTGAAAGTATAGCTTTTGATTTGCCCAAGAATCAAAGCAATGTGATAAAAGTCATAGGTGTAGGAGGGGGTGGTAGTAATGCCATCAATCACATGTTCCAGGCCGGTATCAACGGGGTGGATTTTGTGATATGCAATACAGATTCACAGGCATTGGACAATAGTCCAGTTCCCAATAAAATACAATTAGGGGTTTCCCTAACAGAAGGATTGGGCGCTGGTGCAAATCCTGAAGTTGGAGAACAGGCTGCTATTGAGAGCATGGAAGATATTAAATCCATGTTGGGAACAAATACAAAAATGGTATTCATCACTGCCGGTATGGGTGGGGGAACAGGTACTGGAGCTGCCCCTGTCATAGCCAAACAAGCCAGGGAATTGGATATCCTAACGGTTGGGATAGTGACCATTCCTTTCCAATTTGAAGGGAAAATGCGTTGTGAGCAGGCCCATGTGGGAATGGAAAAACTGCGTAGAAGTGTAGATTCGTTAATTGTTATCAACAACAACAAGCTTAGGGAAGTTTACGGTAATTTGGGATTTAAGGCCGGTTTCTCCAAGGCAGATGAAGTGTTGGCAACGGCTGCACGAGGAATTGCAGAGGTAATAACCCACCACTATACACAAAATATAGATTTACGTGATGCCAAGACCGTACTTTCCAATAGTGGTACCGCCATTATGGGATCTGCTGCGGCATCAGGATCAGCAAGGGCCCATGAAGCAATAATGAAGGCCCTGGATTCACCACTATTGAACGATAACAAGATTACTGGTGCTAAAAATGTGTTGTTGCTCATCGTTTCTGGATCCCAGGAGATTACCATTGATGAGATCGGGGAGATCAATGACCATATCCAAATTGAAGCAGGGCATGGGGCTAATATCATCATGGGTGTAGGAGAGGACGAAAGTTTAGGAGAGGCCATCGCAGTAACGGTCATTGCCACGGGTTTTAATATAGACCAGCAGGATAATATAGTGAATACGGAATCCAAGAAAATTATACACACGTTGGAAGATGAGCAAAAAGCCGAACAGGAATTGATGCTTAGCTCACGTAATGTTGTGCACCAATTGGAAATGGAAGAAGAGGCAACTCCAACGCCCGAGCTGGTCGTTAAACATGAATTGGTAGAAGAAACAGAGGAAGAAGAAGTATTTGCAAAAGCCCCTGTGAAAGAAATGAATTTGATACCGACTACAAGTTATATCAAAAATTTCAACGTCTTTTACGAAGAGGTAATCGCAGAGAACCTACAAGAGGATTTTATCGTTATAGAGTCCAAGGACAGTCTCAGTGATATTGAGGTTGTGGAGCCAGAATATGTTTCTTTCAAAAAACAGGAAGAGGATCAATTTACTTTAAGTTTTGATATGCCCTTGAGCCAATCCAAAAGAAATCTTGTGGAGGAAGAGGAAAAGGAGCATACGATTACCTTTAGCTTGGATGAGGTAAGGGAAATGGATGTTAGGGACCATATAGAAGTTGTTCCTGTGTTGGAATACAATAAGAACGGCGAGAAAAGGTACAGTTTGGATGACTATATGGAGTTGGAGCAAAAATTGACAGGTGCCAAGTCCAAAGCAGAAAAATTCGAACCTAAAATTTTAGAGGATGAACTTGTCTTTGAAAAGAAGACGATTCAGAAGGAGGAAGTTTCTCCAATAGATGAGACCAAAGAAATTAATCCAATGGACACTCCCCTCGAAGAACTGTTAAAGTCAAGGGCTGATGAGCGCAGAAGAAAATTGAAAGACTTCAATTATAAGTTTCAAAATAGCATGAATAGGATCGATGAGATCGAAAAACAGCCCGCATATAAAAGACAAGGGGTCAATTTGAACGAGGCTTCAAGGGAAAATAAGGTTTCAAGGACTTCTCTAAGTGAGGACAGTAATGATGAAATTCAAATGCGTTCCAATAATTCATTTTTACATGATAACGTGGATTAACGGAAATGTATTTTCCTTCATTTTTTAGAAAAGTTTAAACCCGAAAATACAAGTTATTTTCGGGTTTATTTTTTATCTTCGCACTGCTAAAATATTTGGATATGAGCTTGCAACAACGCGTAATGGAAGAATTGAAAACAGCTATGAAAGCTAAGGATACTGTTGCATTGGAATCGCTGAGAGCCATTAAATCGGCCTTGTTGATGGCACAGACCGAAACAGGATCTGGAGCGGGACTTGCGGAAGAGGATGAAGTAAAGTTGGTCCAAAAACTGGTAAAGCAGCGTAAGGATAGTGCGGCAATCTATACCGAACAAGGCAGGGCAGATTTGGCGGATCCAGAATTGGCGCAAGCGGCTGTTATAGAGCGATTTTTACCGGAACAACTTACCGAAGAGGAAATAGAGAAGGTTGTTGTGCAGACCATTAATGCCGTTGGTGCTTCAGGGATGAAGGATATGGGTAAGGTTATGGGCATTGTATCTCAGGAATTGTCCGGTCAGGCAGATGGCAAAACAATTTCCAATATAGTTAAAAGAAAACTTTCGTAAATTTGTAAAGTAATAATGGCCTCGTGGCGCAACTGAATAGCGCATCAGATTTCGGCTCTGAGGGTTACAGGTTTGAATCCTGTCGAGGTCACTCTAATTTCTATTTATTTAAGCCTAACTAATTAATTATAAATTAGTTAGGCTTTTTTTATTAATAATAATATTAAAATCGGTACGATTTACGGTACGATTATGCGAGGCATATTTGATTCTGCATTTAGATTGATATTGTATCACTTACCAATTCCGTTTAAAGTTTTTCGTAGATTTGAAAGAATACTTTGTTTCCCGTTTATGAAAAATAAATCAGTTCTTCCGTCTTTATGATGGCGTCAGAATTTATTTTTTTTGTTAGGTAAAACCAGATCATAAAACGGTAAAATGATACTCTTAGTTATAGTTTGTGCTTTATTGATTGGTTAAACGGAGTCATGTATTGTAAAATCAGTTGATAGAATATCTTTGGGGTACATATGTATTTCCTTTAGAAAAACATTTCCAGTCTAATTTAAATGAAAAAGGCCCGCCTCGAGTACTAAAAAACCCCGTTAATCATTTGATTTTCAATGGTTTTTTGATTTTAAATTCTTTTCTTATACGATTCCTGTATTCTGAATAAGTACCTACTTCATTTCATAGATTTTTTACTATCTTTTGTTCGTTATTAAACGAATAATAAATACTAAAATGGATATATAGTCAATAGTAACTATATCCGTACGTTAGCCTTCATTAAAAAAAAACTGAATATGATACAAATAATAGTATTGATTTTGACATTAGTGGTAGTAGCAACAAGCTGTCAAAATGAAAAGCAAATTTCTGATACCGCAACTTTAGAAGTTTT
>JBLGAT010000100.1:0-9705 GCA_047612485.1 Psychroserpens sp. | reverse complement strand
TCAATCAATGGGAAGTATTGGATATTGGATTGGACAGGGATTATTTGAACGCTGTCGACAACCAATATGAACTGATTGGTAAAAATGAGGTATTACCGTGGTACAGGCCTAGAGAAAAGTTCTCCCACAAGGGCACATATGGGCATTCATTGATTATTGGAGGTAGTTATGGAAAAATAGGTGCTGTAATATTAGCTTCTGATGCGTGTTTAAATACTGGCAGTGGCTTGGTTACGGCATATATTCCAACTTGTGGGTATATCCCAATGCAAACGGCACTGCCCGAGGCCATGGTGATAACGGATATTAATGATAAGATGATCTCGGATATTCAATTTGATGTCTCTCCCACTGTAATTGGCTTGGGAATAGGTATTGGGCAGGATGAAATCACGGTTGAGGCGTTAAAAAGATTTTTAAGCTCCAATAAGACACCTTTGGTCATAGATGCCGATGCCCTTAATATCATATCCAAGAATAGGGAGTTTTTGAAAATGATTCCCGCCCAATCCGTCATTACCCCGCATCCAAAAGAATTGGAACGACTGATAGGAAAATGGCAGGATGATTTTGAAAAATTAGAAAAAGCGAAGGCCTTTTCGATACAAAACGATATAATATTGGTCATCAAAGGTGCGCATACCATAACCTTGTACAACGGCAAAGGGTTTATCAATACCACGGGTAATCCAGGGATGGCCACGGCAGGTAGCGGTGACGTTCTAACAGGAATGGTCACAGGATTGATAGCCCAAGGATATGATTCCTTGAGAGCTACTGTTTTTGCAATTTATTTACATGGAAGATCGGGGGATCTGGCAGTGGAGCAATGTGGTTATCAGGCCTTAACGGCGTCTGAAATCATAGATTTTATAGGTGACGCCTTTTTGGATCTTTTCAAAGTCCAAGAAGCATCTGGTCCGCAGGAGGAAATGGAATAAAAATTATTCTATTTGGTCCCTACGCGCTTTTTTACCCAAGCCAAGGCATTGTCATATTCTATAAAAAACTTCATTGGTTTTTTGTAGAACATTTTTTCAATCTTAAAATTATGCATATCTATTTCCTTTATGGAAACAATGGCAAATGCTTTAAGATTTTCCATTTCTCTAAGATAATTGTATACCGTAGGGTCTATCGCATAAGAATTTTTTCGGAGGCTGATATAGCCAAAATCCTTATCTCTAAAGTGAATTTCAGAAATTCCAATAATTTGAAAAGCCCTTTCAAGGGTCATAGTGACGCCTTCCTCGAAAATGGCGACCATGTAATCATCAAATACTTGTACTTTTCCTGTTTCTAACTGGTATTCCCTTACGATAATAGTCTTCTTGGTGTGTCCGACTTTCATTTCGTATTGTTTATAGTGTTCCTCGAATACGAAAGTAGTTGAAGGCTTATGTTTTGGGAAAAATATTAGATTAAGAGCTTAAATATCGTTTATTGTGTGTGGTATGGGCCATAGTTGTCCTTTTATTCCTACGTCATACATTTTTGGGCATAAAAAAAGGAGTCGATTTGTTCGACTCCTTTATGTTTAAATTCTTACAAGATTTAGGTTTTGGAAGATTCCTCAGCCTTTTTTATTTCTATTGTAAGCTCTTCTTTTTTCTCATCAAGGTCCATATAAATGCTATCGCCTTCATTTAATTTGGAATTAACAATTTCCTCTGCGAGGGCATCCTCAATATATTTCTGGATAGCTCTCTTTAAAGGTCTTGCACCATACTGTTTATCGAACCCTTTTTCTGCGATATAGTCCTTTGCCTTATCCGTTAGGTTCAGGTTATATCCTATGTCTTTGATCCTTGCGAACAATTTGCGAAGCTCAATATCAATGATTTTGTGGATATCTTCCCTCTCAAGAGGATTAAATACAACCACATCGTCTATTCTGTTCAGAAATTCCGGGGCAAAGGCCTTCTTTAAAGCATTCTCTATAACCCCTTTTTGGTGTGAGTCTGTTTGTGCCTTCATTGCCGAAGTGCCAAAACCAACGCCCTGACCAAAATCTTTCAACTGTCTTGCCCCAATATTGGAGGTCATGATGATGATCGTATTTCTGAAATCTATTTTCCTTCCTAGGCTATCCGTTAAATATCCGTCATCCAATACTTGTAAAAGCATATTGAAGACATCTGGGTGGGCCTTTTCTATCTCATCAAGAAGTATTACAGAATAAGGTTTCCGTCTTACTTTTTCCGTCAATTGTCCACCTTCTTCATAACCTACATATCCTGGAGGTGCTCCCACCAATCTCGATATAGCAAATTTTTCCATATACTCACTCATGTCGACACGTATCAACGCATCTTCAGAGTCGAACAGTTCTTTGGCCAATACCTTGGCCAATTGGGTTTTACCAACTCCTGTTTGACCTAGGAATATGAAGGAACCAATAGGTTTGTCCGGATCTTTTAGTCCGGCTCTATTTCTTTGTATAGCTTTTGCAACTTTCGCCACAGCCTCGTCTTGGCCAATAACATTGGATTTGATCAATGCCGGCAATTCTGCCAGTTTTTTGCTCTCTGTCTGCGCAATTCTATTGACAGGGATACCGCTCATCATGGAAACTACGTCTGCCACATTGTCTTCTGAAACGGTTTCTCTATGTAGTTTACTGTCCTCTTCCCATTTTTCCTGGGCTATGGCCAAATCTTTCTCCAATCTTTTTTCGTCGTCCCTCAATTTTGCGGCCTCTTCATAGCGTTGTTTTTTAACAACATTATTTTTTAGGTCTCGGACATCCTCCAATTGTTTTTCCAACTCCAATATTTGCTTGGGGACATCCATATTGATGATATGGACTCTAGACCCCGCCTCATCAAGTGCATCAATGGCCTTGTCCGGTAAAAACCTATCGGTCATATAACGGTTGGTCAATTTTACACAGGCAAGGATAGCTTCGTCTGTATAGATGACATTGTGGTGGTCCTCGTATTTTCCTTTAATATTTTTAAGGATTTCTATGGTTTCCTCTACGGTGGTAGGCTCGACGATCACCTTCTGAAAACGACGTTCCAATGCCCCGTCCTTTTCAATATATTGGCGGTATTCATCCAAGGTGGTGGCTCCAATACATTGGATCTCACCCCTTGCCAAGGCGGGTTTGAACATATTGGAAGCATCTAGACTTCCGGTAGCCCCACCGGCACCAACAATAGTATGAATTTCATCTATGAACAAAATGATATCGTCATTTTTTTCCAATTCGTTCATCACCGCTTTCATTCGCTCTTCGAACTGTCCACGATATTTTGTGCCCGCTACCAAGGATGCGAGGTCCAAAGTAACTACCCTTTTGTTGTAAAGGATGCGGGAAACTTTTTTATTGATAATCCGCAATGCAAGGCCTTCAGCGATGGCACTTTTGCCAACTCCAGGTTCCCCAATCAATAACGGGTTGTTCTTTTTTCTTCTGCTCAATATTTGAGAAACCCTTTCGATTTCTTTTTCACGACCAACAACGGGATCCAATTTATTCTCTTCAGCCATTTGGGTCAGGTCCCTTCCAAAATTGTCCAATACAGGAGTTTTGGATTTTTTGTTTCCTTTCTGAGTACTTGAAGAACCTCCAAAAGTACCCTCTTTGCCTTCATTGCTCTCATCGGAGTCATTTGGGAAAGATTCAGCTCTAGGAGTGTCTATATAATCATCATCACTGGTTATCATAGATTTGAATTGTTCTTTGACGCCATCGTAATCTACTTTGAGCTTATGAAGCAATTTTGTAGTAGGGTCGTTCTCATTTCTCAAGATGCAAAGAAGCAGATGGGCGGTGTTAATAGAAGAGCTCTGGAATAATTTAGCCTCCAGAAATGTTGTTTTTAAGGCACGTTCGGCTTGCCTAGTTAAATGTAGGTTCTTTTTGTCTTTTTGTATGTTGCCCGGGTTGGGGTTGGCAGGACTTAGTATCTCAACTTTTCTTCTTAAGTGGTCTAAATCAACATCCAATGCATCCAAAATGCTTATTGCCTTTCCATTTCCATCGCGCAAAAGACCAAGCATAAGGTGCTCGGTACCAATGAAATCATGGCCAAGCCTTAGCGCTTCCTCTTTACTGTAGGCAATTACATCTTTTACCCTTGGCGAAAAATTATCATCCATAAAATATTCCTTTCTTCATTAAAAATAGTAAATCTAATACTATATAAGGCAAATACTGTACCCATATTTTTATAAACACGGTGTAAGTGACAAAAAAAAGAAACATTTACAAAAAATTTAACAATCAAATTATCAACTAAATCCACTAGTCAAGGTGTTAATAAATTATTGGATAAAGTGTCATTAATATGCCGTGTAAGCTTCGATTTTCCGTATATTGGCTTGATTTTTTAACCAATTTAGTATATACGATTTTTAATATGGCAGAAGGGGAAAAATTAATTCCAATCAACATTGATGATGAAATGAAATCTGCCTACATTGATTATTCAATGTCGGTCATTGTGTCACGTGCCTTACCAGATGTAAGGGATGGTTTAAAGCCAGTACACCGCAGGGTTTTGTACGGGATGCACGAGTTAGGTGTAAGGTCTAATAGCGCACACAAAAAATCCGCTAGGATTGTCGGTGAGGTTTTGGGTAAGTTTCACCCTCACGGAGATACTTCGGTCTATGATTCAATGGTGCGTATGGCCCAGGAATGGAGTTTGCGCTATATGTTGGTAGATGGTCAAGGTAACTTTGGTTCGGTAGATGGCGATAGTCCGGCTGCAATGCGTTATACGGAAGCCCGTATGCGTAAAATAGCGGATGAAATGTTAGCAGATATCGAAAAGGATACGGTAGATCATCAGCTTAACTTTGATGATTCATTAAAGGAGCCAAAGGTACTTCCTGCCAAAATACCAAACTTATTGGTCAATGGGGCATCTGGTATTGCTGTAGGAATGGCGACCAATATGCCGCCACATAACCTATCCGAGGTGGTAGATGGAACCTTGGCTTATATCGATAACAATGATATAGAGATTGACGAATTGATCACTCACATTAAAGCACCGGATTTCCCTACAGGGGGTATCATCTACGGGTATGATGGAGTAATTGAGGCTTTCAAAACTGGTAGGGGCAGAGTGGTAATGCGCGCCAAGGCCAATATAGAAGAAGTACAGGGCAAGGAGTGTATTATAGTTACTGAAATTCCTTACCAAGTGAACAAGGCGGACATGATCAAGAAGACGGCCGACCTTGTAAATGATAAAAAGATTGAGGGTATCTCCAGTATCCGTGATGAATCGGATAGAAACGGTATGCGTGTTGTTTATATCCTAAAAAGGGATGCAATACCTAATATCGTATTAAATACCTTATATAAATACACTGCTTTACAGACCTCCTTTAGTGTAAATAACATTGCCTTGGTCAAAGGAAGACCGCAATTGTTGAATGTTAAGGAAATGATTCATTATTTCGTGGAGCATCGTCATGAGGTAGTGGTGAGAAGAACTGAATTCGATCTTAAAAAGGCTGAGGACAGGGCCCACATACTTGAAGGTTTAATCATTGCTTCCGACAACATTGACGAGGTAATTGCCATCATAAGAGCATCCAGCAACGCTGATGAGGCACGTGATAATTTAATTGAACGATTTAAATTATCAGAAATACAGGCCAAGGCGATTGTCGAAATGCGACTTCGTCAGCTTACCGGTCTGGAGCAGGATAAATTGAGAATAGAATATGAAGAGATAATGGCTACCATTATTGATTTGAAAGATATCTTGGCCAGGAAAGAGCGCAGAATGCAGATCATTAAAGACGAGCTTCAGGAGATGAAGGAGAAATATGGTGATCCAAGACGTTCAGAAATAAATTTTGCAGGTGGAGATCTTAGTATGGAGGATATGATCCCTGATGAGCAGGTGGTCATCACCATTTCCCATGCGGGTTATATCAAAAGAACGGCACTTTCAGAATATAAGACCCAGAATAGGGGTGGAGTTGGTCAAAAGGCATCATCTACTAGAAATGAAGATTTCTTGGAGTATTTATTTGTTGGGACCAACCACCAATATATGTTGTTCTTTACCCAAAAAGGTAAATGTTTCTGGATGAGGGTTTACGAGATTCCGGAAGGCAGTAGGACATCCAAAGGACGGGCCATCCAAAACTTGATCAATATTGAGCAGGATGATACCGTAAAAGCCTTTATATGTACCCAGGACCTAAAGGATGAAGAGTATGTGAACAGTCATTTTGTGATCATGGCTACCAAAAAGGGAATTGTTAAGAAAACCTCTTTGGAACAATATTCCAGACCGAGACAGAATGGTATCAATGCCATCGGGGTAAGGGAAGGTGATGAATTGTTGGAAGCTAAATTGACCACTGGTACGAGTCAGATTTTCCTAGGGCTTAAATCCGGAAAGGCCATTCGATTTGAAGAGAGCAAGACTAGGCCAATGGGAAGAAATGCCTCTGGAGTAAGAGGGATAACCTTGGCAAATGATAATGATGAGGTGATAGGAATGGTTTCCGTTCATGATTTTGATGAAGAGATTCTCGTAGTTTCGGAAAATGGATATGGTAAACGTTCCAGCATCGATGATTATAGAATAACAAATAGAGGAGGTAAAGGAGTTAAGACGATCTCCATTACGGATAAGACCGGGGGACTTGTCTCCATTAAGAATGTTTCTGATTCCGATGATCTGATGATCATCAATAAATCTGGGATAGCCATACGTATGAGCGTGGAAGATCTTAGGGTAATGGGAAGGGCCACGCAAGGGGTCCGACTGATCAATATCAAAGGCAACGATTCCATTGCTGCAGTGGCCAAAGTCATGAAAGACGAAGAAGAAGTGGTTGAAACCGATATCAACGATATTGAAGTAGAACCAGAGAATGGCACGGCTCTTGATAATGGTGATACCGAAACAGAAACAGAAGAATAATCATTAAACACACTATAACCATTAATACATTTAAAATGAAAACTAAAATTTTAATCCTGGCGGCCATATCATATTCTTTGGTCGGTTTTTCACAGAAGAATGAATTGAAGACGGCTGAGAAAGCTATGAAATCCGGTGACGCCATTGCCGCAAAGGCAGCAATTGAAAGCGCATCTGGTTTGATTGGAGGAGCAGATGACAAAATGAAGGCCGAGTATTACCTATTAAGGGGAGATATTTATAAAGATTTGGCCCAAAAAGGGGACGCTTCCGCTTTTGATGTTGCTGTAAAAGGATATAATGACCTTATTGCCTTGGAAGCTCAAACAGGAAAGCAAAAGTATACGGTGGAGGCCCAACAAAAACTAACTGCAATTTCTGCGGATTTGGTAAATTCAGCAGTTACTGACAATCAAGAAAAGCGGTATAAAGAGGCTGGCGAAAAGTTATACATGAGCTATAACTTGAGCAAGAAAGACACTATATATCTTTATTATGCTGCGAGCAGTGCTGTTAACGGGGGGCATTATGAGCAAGCCCTTACGTATTATAATGAGTTAAAGGATCTCGGTTATAGTGGTAGCGAAATGAAATATTCCGCTGTGAACATTGAAACTGGAGAAGTTGAGGAGATGGCCAAGAATCAAAGGGATTTAATGGTGAAGTCAGGAACCTATAAGGATCCCAAAGATGAAAAAACACCCTCAAAAAGTTCAGAGATCGTTAAAAACATCGCGTTGATCTATACACAATTGGGTCAGGATGATATGGCCTTGGAAGCTTACAAGGATGCAAGGGCCGACGATCCAACGGACGTAAACCTGATATTGAACGAAGCCAATTTATACTTTAAATTAGGGGATAAGGAAATGTTTAAATCCCTCATGGCTGATGCTACCGAAGTTGCGCCTGATAATCCAGATCTTTTTTACAACATTGGGGTAATCAATATGGAACAAGGGAATTTAGAAGCGGCAAGGGATGCTTACAAGCGTGCCTTGGAGATCAACCCAGGATATGTAAATGCCCAATTAAATTTGTCCACCACCTATGTGAACGAAGGAAACGGGATGATTGACGACATGAACAAGTTGGGCAACTCAAAGTCAGATATTGCAAAATATGATGTCTTTAAGAAAAAGAAGGATAGCTTGTTTAGAGAAGGCGCTACTGTTTTGGAAGATGCTTTAAAGATGAATCCTGATAACCAAGGAATTTTGACACAGTTGAAGAACATCTACGGTGCCTTGGGGGATAATGAAAATTTCATGAGACTTAAAAAGTTGTTGGGCGAATAATTTCCAATGTCAAGTCATAATAAAAAAAGCCTTCGAATATTCGAAGGCTTTTTTTATTAAATAATTTTTTTAATGACCCTAAGTTGATGGGTGTAGCTTCTTGTTTCGGCATTGAAAATACCGGTATGGTCAATCCGGTCAATTCTTACCTTTCCATGCACATGAATCACATAGTTGTTCTTCATAATGATGCCAACATGGTCAATAACGCCATCATTATTGTCAAAAAATGCTAAATCTCCAGCTTCGCTTTCTTCTATAAAACTCAAGGGTTCTCCTTGTGAAGCCTGTTGGACCGAAGTGCGAAGGAGTTGGTAGCCGTTTATTTTATAGACCATTTGGGTAAAGCCGGAAGCATCGATACCAAAAGGTGTTTTTCCGCCCCATAAATAAGGGGTATTCAAATAAAGAAGGGCTGTATCCAAGAGTGTGTCCTTTTCCTTGATGCCGCCAATGAAGTTGCCTTCAAAGTGGTGGGTAATTAAATCTATATTCTGTACTGTTGATCCTATTACTATTGGAATGAGCATATCGGAACCGGTACTTACAAAAGAAACCAGATCCGAAGTGTTTTGTATAGCTTTATTGGTATCGGCCCGTTGATAGGCCTCTTCCGAAATTAGCAGGATTTGACTATTACTCACCCATCCTTCTGCAGCGTCAAAGGCGATGCGGATTTTGCTCCAATGTTTGCGATGTTCCAAAACCTTGAAATGGTCCCCATACAAAAGCTGGGTGACCATTTCACTTACATTGTCTGCAATTGCTCTTATGGGAACAATACTCAGGTGGCAAATACCGTATTGCATAGATTTGCTTTACAGGGATATATTATTTTTTCTCCAATACTATTGCCGAAGCACCACCACCACCATTACAAATAGCTGCTGCACCGATCTTTCCATTATTCTGTTCCAGAACACTTAAAAGTGTTATAATGATTCTTGCACCGGAACATCCCAGTGGATGCCCTAAGGAGACTGCGCCCCCATTTACATTTACATTCTTATCCGTTAATCCAAGTATTTTCATATTGGCCAATCCAACAACTGCAAAAGCCTCATTGAATTCAAAATAATCTACTTGGTCTTGGGTTATGCCTGCTTTGGCCAAAGCTTTTGGCAGTGCTTTTGATGGTGATGTGGTAAACCACTTTGGTTCTTGTGCAGCATCGGCGTAACTTTTTATTGTCGCAAGTGGCTTTAGGTTTAATTCTTTTGCTTTTTCCGCACTCATTAAAACCAAGGCTGCTGCACCATCATTAATGGTGGACGCATTGGCCGCGGTAACGGTTCCATCTTTGGAGAATGCAGGACGAAGGGTTCGTATTTTATCCAGTCGAACGTTTTTGAACTCCTCATCTTCATTCACTATTATAGGTTCTCCTCTACGCTGGGGCACCTCTACAGGAACTACTTCATCGTTGAATTTTCCCGCCTTCCAAGCTGCTGCCGATCTCTCGTAGGACTGTATAGCATAGGCATCCTGATCTTCCCTAGTAA
>JBLGAT010000099.1:0-9778 GCA_047612485.1 Psychroserpens sp. | reverse complement strand
CTTCCAGCTCCAGCAATAGTTCCGTAGAGATCTGTACTTTCTGTTTTCTACAGGTTAAATTCACCTTGATCTCCTCCTCCATTTCGTAAACCACAAAACTCAATGGATGGCTTCCCTGATGCGATACTAAAGTATCCTTTAACTCATAGATCTGTTGTTCCTTTAATTGGCCTATATCTAGTTTGATGGTCAGCTTACGGGCATAGGCCTCCATAACATCCTGAAGCATCATTACAGTATTGTACTGCAACCGTGGGTCACCTTTCTTTCCCGTATCCCTGTTGGTCCACCCCTCCTTGACAAACAACTTAAAATAGGCAAAGGAATTGATTATTAAAAAGTGTCTGTATTTTAGGTACTCCTCCCCAAATATTCGAAACTCGTAGGTGTCGGTATAGTCCTCCAAAATAAAAGAGGCCCAGCCCTTCCCGTTTTTAGATACCCTATGTTGAACATCGGATATAACCCCTGCTAGGGCAAGTTCCCTTCCCACAAAAGTTTCCATCTGATGTACATTGGAAATGGTGGCATTGCAAAACGCATTCATTTCCGTTCTAAAGTCGTCCAAGGGATGACCAGAGATGTAGATCCCGACCACCTCTTTTTCCTGTCTCAGCTTTTCCATGGTTCCCCATTCCTCACAAGGTGGCACCACAGGTTCTGGGATCTGCACCTCACTGGCCTCGCCAAAAAGACTTACTTGTGAAGAGTTTTCGCTCTCTTGAAATTTTGCGCCATATTTAATGACCTTCTCCAAAAAGGTGATACCATCCCCGTCGTCATGAAAATACTGCGCACGGTGGGTATCATCAAAGGAATCAAAACCTCCTGCCAACGTAAGGTTCTCGAAGGCTTTCTTATTGGCAGCCCTTAGATCTATTCGCTTGGTAAGGTCAAAGACCGACTTAAACCTACCTTCTTCCTTTCTATTCTCCACTATGGTCTCTACAGCGCCACGCCCCACACCTTTGATGGCACCCATCCCAAAGCGAACGGCATTTTGATCGTTCACGGCAAATTTGTAGTAGGACTCGTTCACATCTGGACCCAGTACTTTCAAGCCCATACGTTTACATTCCTCCATAAAGAAGGTCACCTGCTTGATATCGTTCATGTTGTTGGACAATACCGCCGCCATATATTCTGCAGGATAATGCGCCTTTAAATAGGCCGTTTGATAGGCTATATAGGCATAACAGGTAGAGTGACTCTTGTTAAAGGCATAGGATGCAAATGCCTCCCAGTCCTTCCAAATTTTCTCAAGAACATCCCTTGGATGGCCTTTCTCTTCCCCACCGTCCAAAAACTGTGGTTTTAACTTTTCTAGTAGGGCAAAGATCTTTTTACCCATTGCCTTTCGCAGCACATCCGCGTCACCTTTGGAGAATCCCGCCAATTTTTGTGACAACAACATCACCTGCTCTTGGTAGACGGTAATACCATAAGTTTCCTTAAGGTATTCCTCCATATCCGCCAAATCATAGGTAATCTCTTCCCGTCCGTGCTTACGGGCAATAAAACTGGGGATATACTCCATTGGACCTGGTCTGTACAGGGCGTTCATGGCAATAAGGTCATCAAAGACGGTTGGCTTCAGATCCTTCATATGTTTCTGCATTCCCACAGATTCATATTGGAACACCCCTACCGTGTCCCCGCGTTGGAAAAGCTCGTAGGTCTTTTCATCATCCAAAGGGAAATCATCCGGCACCAACGTTTTCCCGTGTTTGGCCTTTACAATTTTTACGGTATCCTTGATCAGCGTCAAGGTCTTCAGTCCCAAGAAATCCATCTTCAACAGCCCAGCACTTTCTACCACGGAGTTGTCAAATTGGGTCACATAGAGGTCTGAGTCTTTTGCCGTGGCCACAGGAACGAACTTGGTAATGTCATCCGGGGTAATGATCACCCCACAAGCATGGATCCCTGTATTCCGGACAGATCCTTCCAGAATACGTGCCATTTTCAGGGTCTGTGCCTCTAAATCATCGCCCTCGGCAATGTTCAAAAGCTCATGGACCTTCTCCAGTTCCTCCGTCCTAAATTTCTTTTTGAGTTCGGCCTCGCTCATCCCGAATATCTTGCTCAATTTGGACATCGTAGGTATCAGCTTGGCAATCCTATCTGCATCCATCAAAGGTAGATCCAGCACCCTTGCGGTGTCACGGATAGAGGACTTTGCCGCCATGGTACCATAGGTGATGATCTGGGCCACTTGATTGGCACCGTATTTTTTGATCACATAGTCCATGACACGACCACGGCCCTCATCATCAAAATCGATATCAATATCGGGCATGGACACCCTGTCTGGATTTAGGAACCGCTCAAAAAGCAGATCGTACTTCAAAGGATCAATATTGGTGATCTTAAGGCAGTAGGCCACCACGGAGCCTGCCGCAGATCCACGCCCTGGCCCCACGGAAACATCCATGTTCCGCGCCTCACGGATAAAATCTTCTGTAATCAAGAAGTACCCCGGATAACCTGAATTCTCAATGGTCTGCAACTCAAAATCAATCCGTTCCCGGATGACATCTGTTATTTCAGGATATCTTTTTTTGGACCCTTCATAGGTGATATGACGCAAATAGGCATTCTCGCCCCTATTGCCCCCATCGGCCTCGTCCTCGACAATTTTAAATTCATCTGGGATACCGAACTTGGGCAAAAGAACGTCCCTTGCCAATTCATAAGGCTCAATTTTATTGACAACTTCCTGTATATTCAGGATGGTCTCTGGGAGATCCCTGAAGATTTCCTTCATCTCATCGGGCGACTTAAAATAGTACTCCTGGTTTGGGAGCCCATATCTATAACCTCTACCACGACCTATGGGTGTTGCCTGCTTTTCACCATCTTTAACGCACAACAAAACATCATGTGCATCAGCATCTTCTTTGGCGCAATAATAGGTATTGTTGGTAGCCACCATTTTCACCTGGTGTTTTTTGGCCAGCTCTACCAATACTTGGTTCACCCTATCTTCGTCTTCTTGTCCATGCCGCATGATCTCCATGTACAGGTCATCACCAAATTGCTCCTTCCACCACACCAAGGCTTCTTCTGCTTGGTTCTCACCTACGTTCAACACTTTGGAGGGGACTTCCCCGTATAGGTTCCCCGTAAGCACAATGATATCCTCTTTGTACTGTTCTATGACCTTTTTATCGATACGGGGCACGTAGTAAAATCCTTCCGTATAGGCTATGGACGACATTTTGGACAGGTTGTGGTACCCATTCTTGTTTTTTGCCAAGAGTACGATCTGGTATCCGTAATCCTTAACATTCTTATTGTTATGATCCTCACATACAAAAAATTCACACCCTAAAATGGCCTTCATTTCCTTTTCCAAGGCCGGCTCCCCGCTTTCCAGCGCTTCGGCATTCTTGGCCTGGACCTTTTCATTTTGGGCTTTTACTTCTTTTACAAAATGAAAGGCTCCCATCATATTGGCATGGTCCGTCAGAGCCACCGCAGGCATATTATGATTTGCCGCAGAACGGACAAGATCTGCAATGGAAATGGTAGATTGCAGGACAGAGAACTGTGAGTGGTTGTGTAGATGCACAAATTCAGTTTCTGAAAGGACGGCAATATTTTCCTTTATTTCCTCCTTGGAAATTTTTACAGTTTCATTGAGACCCAGTTGGTCCGCAATTTTCTTGGAAGCTTTTTTAAGGTTGATGTGCTTCAGCTCAAGTAGGCGTATTTCCTTAGGATTTACCTCGGAGAAATTTTTAAAATAGTCGGATTGTACATCCAATTGCTCTACAGTATATTCTTTTCGGCGCACCAACTCCAAAAAGCAACGAGTGGTTGCCTCGACATCGGCGGTGGCATTGTGGGCCTCTCCAAACGGTTCACCGAAAAGGTATTTGTGCAGCTCCGTAAGGGTGGGCAGCTTAAATTTACCTCCCCGACCTCCGGGTATTTGACATAATAGTGCCGTATGCTCAGTACAGGTGTCCAGGACCGGTAGCTCCTGTAATGGGTTTTCTACTTGCAATCTATGGAATTCCGCCCCCATGATATTTAAATCAAAACCAACATTTTGCCCCACAATAAACTTTGTTTTGGACATGGCGATATTGAATTTCTCCAATACTTCCGATAGTGGGATTCCTTTTTCCTGGGCCAATTCCGTGGATATCCCATGAATCTGTTCCGCATCATATGGAATATTGAATCCGTCCGGTCGCACCAAATAATCCTGATGCTCTACTAGGTTCCCCATTTCATCATGCAATTGCCAAGCAATCTGAATGCAACGTGGCCAGTTATCCGTATCGGTAATTGGGGCGTTCCATCGCTTGGGCAATCCGGTGGTTTCCGTATCAAAAATAAGGTACATAGTGCGGGTTTATCTCATGGGAATTGAAGTCGTAAATTTACGTAAATACAACTTAGGTATAAAGAGGAATTATCAGGAGTTATCAACGTCACAAAATGCAAAAACCAGATGAAAACATCTGGTTTTTATAACTTATCAATAAATATATTTTATACCTATACCAAATGTTCGTGGATATTGGCCTCGTCCAACGAGGATTCAATGGCATCCCTTTGGCGCACCAGCATGCTTTGTGTGGATGGTGGCGGCACTGTTTCCGCATCTTCAAGGATTTCATTGTACTCTTCCAGACAAGCTTTATCTCCTCGCTCTACCTCTTCCAAAAGCTTTTCGTTCTCATTGGAGGCAACTACTGACCTTAAATCCATCCATACCCCGTGAATACCTCCTTTTAAAGTACCATCATTTTCAGGTAATTCTCCATATTGAAATATTTCTTTCTTCAATTCATGCCCAAATCCTGCTTTTTGCTCCGCTAAATCATTTAGATATTTTATTGTGGTTGAATTATCAATTTTATCCTGGGCCAGCTTTAATCCCTTTTCGGCATCGTAGGTCTTTTCCAATAAATTATTTAATCGGTTTGAAATTTTTTCTGAATACTTCATATTTCCCCCTTCATTATAGATTACTTAGGCATGTTAACGACTTTCACCACCGCTTCCCTCAATGTATAAGACATATACAACTCACCAACTTCTATCAATGATTTAGCCTAACTTTAACAGGGCTTCTGAATGGATGTTACTGAATTTGTACCTAAAATGGAATTTTAGTTCAATTTCTTGATAACCACATAAAAAAGAAATATTATATTTGCACCCGCTTAGGATGGACCTAGCGAAAAGAAGAATTAATAACTATGGGTCGGGCACCCTACAAATTAATGTGATATGCCAGTAAAAATTAGATTACAAAGACACGGTAAAAAAGGAAAACCATTCTATTGGGTAGTAGCTGCAGATGCTCGCGCGAAGAGAGATGGTAAGTATTTGGAAAAATTGGGAATCTACAACCCAAACACCAATCCTGCAACAATTGAACTTAATGTGGATAGCGCTGTAACCTGGTTACAGAATGGCGCACAACCAACTGAAACTGCTAGCAGAATCCTTTCTTACAAAGGAGTTCTTCTAAAAAATCATTTGGCTGGTGGTGTACGTAAAGGAGCATTGACCGAAGAGCAAGCTGAAGAAAAATTCAACGCTTGGTTGGAGCAAAAAGAAACAATTGTATCTTCTAAGGTAGGTGGATTGGGCAAAGCAAAAGAAGAAGCCAAAGCTAAGGCCTTGGAAGCTGAAAAAGTGGTAAGTGAAAAGCGTGCCGCTGAAGCTGCCGCTGCCCTTGCTCCAGAGGTAGAAGAAGTTGCTGAAGTTGTTGAAGAAGAAGCTAGTGAAACAGTTGTTGAAGAAACTACTGCGCCAGCCGCTGAAGAAACTAGTGCACCTGCTGCTGACGAGGCTGCTACAGAAGAAAAATAAGCTAAAGATAGAACGATGACAAAGGAAGAGTGTTTCTGCCTAGGTAAAGTCGTTTCAAAATACAGCTATAAGGGTGAAGTATTGGTGAAAATTGATGCGGATGAACCCGATATTTATGAAAACATGGAATCAGTATTCGTTTCTTTAGGAAACAACCTGGTTCCATTTTTTATTGATAAATGTGTACTCCACAAATCCAGCTTGCTCCGTATCCGGTTTGAAGAGGTGCAGGACGAGTCTGCAGCGGATAATATTATGGGTTCCGAGCTTTATCTTCCCTTAAAGTTCCTTCCCAAACTCACAGGAAACAAATTTTATTACCACGACGTAATTGGTTTCCATTTAGAGGATAACGTCCATGGAGATATAGGGATCATTCAAAGTGTTAACGACTCCACCTCCCAAGCATTGTTCATAGTACAAAAAGGAGATAAAGAACTACTTATTCCCATTAATGATCAGATCATTACCCATGTGGACCGGGATACCAAAACCATTCACGTGACCACCCCGGAAGGCTTGGTAGATCTCTATTTGGGCTAAACCATTCCACTCTTCCCACCTCCCCTATTTTTTTTATGTCACTAGCGCGAGCGCCAGTAAAAAATTAGAGAAAACCCACTACTTTTATAGTATCTTTAAAAGGTTAATTCCTTACATCCAATGATCCATCCTAAAACAGAACTTAGGTTCATCAACAATGAAATTGGTTACGGAGTAGTAGCTATTAAATTTATCCCAGCAGGCACCATTACCTGGGTGTTGGATAAATTGGATAGGAAATTTACACAAGATCAGTTGACCGCCATGGATCCCTTATACCAATCTATATTGGACACCTACACCTTTAGGGACAACCAGGGCAAGTATATTTTATGTTGGGACAATGCCCGTTACGTGAACCATAGTTTCAATTCCAACTGCCTTACCACTGCTTACGATTTCGAGGTCGCTATCAGGGACATTCATGTTGGGGAACAGCTTACGGATGACTATGGCTACCTCAACATTCCGGAACCTTTTGAAGCTGCGGACGAGGGGACCGAAAGAAAGGTAGTCTACCCAGACGATCTATTAAAATACCATACGACCTGGGACAAAAAATTGCTTGAGGTATTCCATAAAATTCCAACCTTGGAACAACCTTTACAACCCTTGATTTCCCCTAAGCTATGGGCGAAAGTGACCGCAATCGCAGATGGAAAAATGCCAATGGATTCCATTAAAGAGAACTATTACAACGGGAAATAAGGCTAAAGTAAAACTCTTGCCCTATTCAGCAAGGATCCTTAAAACGCCATCTAACTTTTTAGACAGTAGGAGGCATTCTCTTCTACTATAATGAACAACAATTATCATCTGTTTGCATGGTACTGATGTTTATCTTTGCAATACAAACAGGACTAAATAGTTATCGCATTTTTTTTATATCTGCGCACCACTACACTTATTTATAAAAAAGTATTATTTGCCTGAGGCAAGCACCAAAATAATATGAGCAAACCCTTTCAGTTTAAGCAATTTTCTGTTGACCAAGACAAATCTGCCATGAAGATAGGCACAGATGGCGTTCTACTGGGAGCATGGAGCAGTATTGACAAAAGGCCATATGCCATTTTGGATATCGGTTCTGGCACAGGACTTATTGCCTTAATGATGGCACAGCGCAGCGATGCCGAAATGATCGATGCCATAGAAATTGACGGGGATGCCTATGAACAAAGTGTGGAGAACTTTGAATGTTCTCCCTGGGCAGACCGATTGTATTGTTATCACGCAGGTTTGGATGAATTTGTTGCCGAATTGGACGAAAGGTACGACTTGATCATTTCCAACCCTCCATTTTATAGTGAGGAAGTGCCCAGCGGGAGCGAAGCACGGGACATTGCCCGGCAGAACAGCGCTCTTCCTTTTGATGAATTATTGGATGGTGTCAGCAAATTACTGGAAGATGAAGGCGTATTCTCTACCATCATTCCCTATAAAGAAGAAGAGGCCTTCATTAAAATGGCCTCCAGCTTTAACCTTTTCCCCAATAGGGTTACCAGAGTTAAAGGCAATCCAAGTGCAGAAATAAAACGCAGTCTATTGGAATTTAGTTTCTCTAAAAATAGTATGGATAGCAACGAACTGATCATTGAGGTGCAGCGTCATCAGTATACCCAAGAATATATTAAGCTTACCAAGGAATTCTATCTGAAAATGTAACTTATAGGCGTCTGCGAATTGGCCTTGTCAAACAGGTCGGTCCGCCACCTCCCTTGACACTTATTTCCTCACCCACATAGGTGTTCACCATACAGCCCGCATTTCTTAAAAGCGCTTCGGTTTTCCCGTTGCCAGCTACCATAATACAATTTCTTGGACCGATGGCCAATACATTACAACCCATGGAATCGAACTCCTCCTCAGGAACCTCAACCAAATCAATGCCCCGGTTGATTAGCTCCTTTCTAAAGTGTATGGGAAGGAGAGGGGAATAGACTACTGCCAAATCCTTGTCAACCGGACTAAAGACAGACATCAAATGAAAAACATCTGATGGTCCTTTATAATGCGGAAGCTCCACAACCAAAAGCTTGATTGAAAAAGGGGATAGCAGCTTTTTTAATTGTTGAATACCCTCTTCGTTAGTGCGATAGGAATGCCCCACTGCCAAGGTGGACTCATCCAACCAAGCTACATCACCGCCTTCCAACGTTCCCGGGGCATGGATTTCTCCTAACACGTGCATGTCATGTTTTCTATACAGCGCTTCTTGCAGCTTGAGTTCCGGCATTCTTCTTGCTTTTCCCATACGGCACAGCACCACTCCAAAATTGGTCATGATTGCCGCATCCCGTGTATAGATAGCATCGATGGAAACAGTATAATCTTCAGGCTGCCTTAATACGGAAGCACCTTTGGATTTTAACAGGACTTCAAAGGAAGTGAACTCATTTTCCGCTTTTTTATAATCAGGTTTAGAGTTATAATTGAGTGCCGCCCATTCGGTTTCTAGTTTTTTTTCATCAACAAATGCATTTGGCACTGAATTGATCAACACCAAATCCAGTTCATGATATTCTGAATGACAGGTATATTCCATATATCAACTGTTAGTCTTTATCCTTTTTCCTTGTTTTCATCAATACATAAAATGGAATTCCCGACATTAACAGTATAAAACCATAGAAAACAGCAGGTTCCCCTGCTCCAAATATGGCCCAGAGTGAAAACAGAAAGGTCATTCCCCCTAAAGAAACCACACTAACGGTATTCTTAAGAGCCAATTTTTCTTGCAAGACAAGAAGAACATAAGCTGCAGTAGAAAATAAATAAGGAATCAAGCAACATAAAGTGGCCAGTAAGACAATAAATTTAAATTGCTCTACTAGACCATCAGTGAAGTTTAGAAGCATGATGACAGAAGTTAAAAAACTTCCAATAACCATTCCCAATACTGGGGCTCCATGTTTATTTTCCCTTTTAAATATGCGTGGAAACAAGTCGTCCTTTGCAGTAGCCATGGCCACTTGCCCTTGTACCAGTATCCATCCGTTTAAGGCTCCAAAAGCGGCAATTACGGCACCTGCACCCACCAAATCACGTCCCCATTCCCCACTCATAATTTCCATGGCATCTGCAAAAGGAGCAGGTGACTCCGATAGGATATTGGCAGGAATCATTCCCATGACAACAACGGTCCCTAAAAGATACACCACTGTTGTAATGATTGTACCTATCATTGTCGCCTTCGGAATAGTTTTTTCCGGATCCTTAACATTCCCCGAGGGTACCGTAGCACTTTCTATCCCTAAAAATGCGTATAGGGTCATGGTCGCAGTTATGGCGATGGCACTAAAATTTGATTTACCACTGATATTGAAAGGATAAAAGTTTTCAGGATTGAAAAAGAAAAATCCACCAAGGATAACAATAAATAGAGGGGATAATTTTA
>JBLGAT010000098.1:0-9781 GCA_047612485.1 Psychroserpens sp. | reverse complement strand
TGAAATACCACCCTGTGATTCGAAGTGCAGAAGCCTGTTACCTCTCCTCTTCAAAGGCTATAAAGTTAGCCAGGGAAACCGGCGCAAGATTGCACGTTTTTCACGTCTCCACAGGTTTGGAAACGTCCCTTTTCCGCAATGATATTCCTTTGGAACAAAAGAAAATCACGGCAGAGGTCTGTATTCACCACCTTTGGTTCACAGATAGGGATTACGATAAAAAAGGCTCCTTGATCAAATGGAACCCAGCGATAAAAACCGAACAGGATAGGGCACAATTGTGGGAAGCCCTTTTGGACGACCGAATAGATGTTGTTGCATCAGATCATGCGCCCCATACCATAGAGGAAAAAGATAATGTCTATACCAATGCACCTTCAGGAGGGCCGCTGGTGCAACACGCTCTCCCTGCTATGTTGGAAAACTACCATAATGGAAGGATCTCTTTGGAGAAAATGGTTGAAAAGATGTGCCACAACCCTGCAAAATTATTCCAATTGAAAAAACGGGGATTCCTGAGGGAAGGATATTTTGCGGATCTCGTAGCCGTTGACATCAACAATCCATGGAAGGTGGAAAAAGAAAATATTGTTTATAAATGTGGCTGGTCCCCATTTGAGGGGGAAACCTTTAGATCCAAAATAACCCATACATTTGTGAATGGCCATTTGGCCTATGACCGAGGCAATTTTTCAGAATTGAAAAATGCACAACGATTAACCTTTGATAGGTAGGGATGAAGAAAGCGATATTGTATATTTTTTGTATTGCCCTAATCTCTTGCGGGGAAAAGGTGGTCAAGGAGCCAGAGCAATTGATCTCCAAGGAAAAGATGGCAGATATTCTCTATGATCTTGCCATTCTGACGGCGGCGAAAAACACAAGTACGGATCTTTTGGTCAAAAACAAAATAGAGACCATGGAGTACCTTTATACCAAATACGGCATAGATAGCATTCAATTTGTGGAAAACAATCTGTACTACGCTTCTATACCAGCGGAATATGTGGCCATTTACACCAAAGTGGATTCCGTATTAGGCTCTGTTCAGAAAAAAATGGAGGAAGCTCGGAAAATAAAGGCAGATAGTATAAGGCAGGCACGAGATAAAGCGAAAGAGGAGCAAATAAAGCCTTCATTAGGTCTAAGGCCTAAAGTGCAGGATTCTCTTCCCTAAATTTTTTGGTAGAGAACGAAATGGTTTTCTCCAAGGATTCAAACTTATAATCCAGTCGCGCAACCAACTTGGCATTGGAATAAAGCTCCCTATTTTTTAAGGAGTATACGGAAGCCTTTGTCAATTTCCGTTTTGTATTGGCGATAAGACACCTAAACCAGTCCAGCCGCCATAGGATTTCCAGGGCCCAAATTGGGATCTGTTTTTTGGGAGGTTGCAATTTCATGCCCATGGTTAATTTTTCCAAAATTTCACGATAGGTCAAATTTTGTGAGATGACAATAAAGCGTTCGTTGCGGATGTCCGAAGTCATTAAAGTTGTCATAATAGTAACCACATCGGAAACAGAAACTACTCCGGATCCTCCGGGGGGAAAGTATTTTGGAGCTTTGTTCGCCCTTTGAAATAACTGGCCGCTTCCAGATTCCCAAAAACCTGGGCCAATAATAATGCCTGGATTGATGACCACAATGGGAACATTTTCCTGTGAACATCTCCACACCTCCAATTCAGCAGCTGTTTTTGTAATGGCATACACATTTGAATGGGACTCTTGCCAGTCGTTTTCTTCTGTGGCATCATGGTCACCGTTGCTTTTTCCAATAGCTGCAATAGAACTCACATAGCATAATTTTTCAATATTATTTGCGATGCAAAGGTTGACGATATTGGCAGTTCCTTCCACATTGACCCTGTGCAATTGCTCATAATCCTTCGGATCGAATGAAATTAATGCGGCACAGTGGTACACCTGTTCAACATTTTCAAAGGCTTTTTCCAGGTCGGGGACATTATTGATGTCGGCGACCACCCACTCAATATTTTCAAATAATTTTAAGGATTGGTCGGAGTAATAGGAAAATATTTTTTCCACCCTCGAAAGATCGCTCTCCGCCCGATGGATCGCCCTTACCTGTAAACCTTGTCCCGCTAATTTGAACAATAGGTGGGATCCCACCAAGCCCGTTCCTCCTGTGACTAAAACCATGGTCCAAATTTAGGTAATAATCCATAAAAGCTTTGAAATTTCTTATGGGGATAATAGGGATCTCTGTTTCCACTCCGTTTAGTAGGATGCATTTAGCGGGGATCCTTAATTTTTGGAGCCAATAAGTATTAAAAGACGTTGATACCCTTTATATTTGCAGCTATTGTTAAAAAATAAGAGACAAGCATGGCTTCAAATTTTATAGAGGAAATAAAATGGAGGGGAATGTTGCACGATGTGATGCCCGGGACAGAAGAACATTTGTTAAGTGGTATGCAGTCTGCCTATGTGGGGATTGATCCCACGGCCGATTCTTTGCATATTGGACACCTGGTGGGGGTGATGCTTTTGCGACACTTTCAATTGGCAGGGCATAAACCCTTCGCTCTGGTCGGTGGTGCCACAGGAATGATTGGGGATCCTTCTGGGAAGTCTGCGGAACGAAATCTTTTGGACGAGGTAACCCTGCGTCATAACCAGAATGCGTTAAAGGAGCAATTGTCCCGTTTTTTGGATTTTAAGAGCAATAAGGACAATGCTGCCATCCTAGTGAACAACTACGATTGGATGAAGGACTTTTCATTCCTGGATTTCATTAGGGATGTGGGGAAACATATAACCGTGAATTATATGATGGCGAAAGACTCTGTTAAAAAACGACTTTCTGCCGAAGCCAAAGAAGGGATGTCCTTTACGGAGTTTACCTACCAATTGGTACAAGGGTATGATTTTTTGCACCTGTACCAAAAACACAACTGTTCCTTACAGATGGGGGGAAGCGATCAATGGGGCAATATCACCACAGGGACGGAACTTATTCGCAGGATTTCAGGAGGTAAGGGATATGCCTTGACCTGTCCTTTGATTACCAAAGCCGATGGTACTAAATTTGGAAAGACTGAAGGAGGTAATATTTGGTTGGATGCCAATAGGACATCCCCCTATAAATTTTATCAATATTGGTTGAATACTTCCGATGAGGATGCGGAAAAGTACATAAAGATATTTACCTTTTTAACCAAAGGGGAGATTGAAGTTTTAGCGAGTGAACATAAGGAGGCGCCGCATTTAAGGGTGCTTCAAAAAAGATTGGCAGAGGAGATTACGGTTATGGTTCACTCCGAGGAAGACTTGGAAAACGCTATCAAGGCCAGTGAAATTTTATTTGGTAAATCTACCTCCGAAGATCTGAAAGGCTTGAACGAGAAGACATTTTTGGATGTATTTGAAGGAGTTCCCCAAGCAGAAATTGCAGTAAAGGATTTAGAGGAAGGGTTGGATATGATAGGGGCGCTTGCTGCCAAAACAGGATTTTTGGGATCCAATGGGGAGGCAAGGCGCGAATTGAAACAAAACTCCATCTCCGTGAACAAAGAAAAGGTAAAGGAAGATTATACCATTACCGCTACAGATTTAATCAATGGAAAGTATGTGCTGCTACAGCGTGGCAAGAAAAATTATTTTGTGCTTGTAATCAACTAGAAGAAATAGTATAAATAGGAAAAAAACGGGTATTGAATTATAGACAATACCCGTTTTTTATAGTTGTTTATTAAAGAAAGGAAATCCCTTGACGATCGCAGATCTCCGTAACTTTTTCCATAGCCGGCGGTCCCGGGGCAATGCCCCCAGTTCCTCAAACATATTTTCAATTCCTGCGGGAAATACGCTCAAGATCACTTTGGCATTTTTTTTTCATCGATAACTTTCCAAGAATGAGGAACATTTATGGGGCCAAAGGCCAGATCCCCAGCTTTCAAAATAGTAGTATTGTTGCCCACGGTGAGTTCCAATTTTCCTTCATCCTACCTAATTATTTTAGGATCCATGGTGTCCTCGAAGGATGTTTTGTGTAAGGGGTTGCCCAAGGCGGGCAGGGTAAAGGCTGTGGCTCCTACCCACATGCTCTGCTTAATAAAATTTTTTCGTTTCATGATAGGGTGTTTTAGTTGCTCAATAAAGCCAGATCATAAAAGGACAAATCACCTACAATAGTTATCGTTAGAACCTAAGTGATTACATAGTTGGATAAGATTTGGAGCTAAGATGAAACCGTAAAACCAGACATTCTACGTACAATATTAAATCATTGAGAGACAGCAAAAAATAAATTATATATCTGGATATCAGTTGTTTATAAAGGGTAATTTTTTAAAAGTTTTAATCAAGGACTACAGCGCCATCAAATTACAACCTCTGATATCCGAATTGTCAAATCGGCCCAAAATTTCAAAACTCCCGTCGGGATATACCTTCCCCAGATCTTGGGTGGCAATGAAGGAGCAGGAATGTATGTTGGCAAGATCTATGACATTCACACCTCCAGTTTTCCCCGGAGCCAAGTAGGTCATAGGGTCTTCAGGGTCCCTGACAAGAATTTTCATCCATGGAGGGGAATAAAAGATCCCTTCCCCATTGGAGTAGCCTTGGGACAAAAGCTCGGTCATCCCATATTCGGAATGTATATGGTCTACCCCGAAGCCTTGCTTTAATATACCATGTAGCTCTTCCCGGATCATTTCCTTTCTCCTACCTTTCATACCTCCAGTTTCCATTACGGTGGTATGCTTTAATTGTAAGGAATCTTTTTCTGCCATATCCAAGAGGGCAAAAGAAACTCCAATGAGCAAGATTTTGGTACCCTTCCCGTCCAAGGCCTGTATTTTTTTCTTGAGCAGATCAATATCATTCAGATAAAAGCCACTTTCCGGATGTTTGCTTTTTTTGATGAGGTCATCCACCATATAAATTAAAGAGGACCCCTTTCGCTCCAAATAGGAAGGTAATAGGGCCAATACGCAGTAGTTGGTTACGTCACCATAAAAAAGCTCAAAGGCTTTGGTGTAGCTGTCTTCGTAAATCTTGGGGTCCAAAACATAGTGTTTACTTGTAACACTACCCGTGGTGCCGCTGCTTGTAAATATGGTTTTTGGTGTAGTAGAGGCAGGAACGATTTTTTTGGATTTAAAAAAATCAATGGGCAAAAAGGGAATATCCTTTAAATGGGTCACATTATCCTGGCTTTTTCCCAGAAGTGAACAAAACTTACGGTATACCGAATTGTTCCGGTATTGGTAGGCAAAAACTTCTAGTGCTTTTGCCTGAAATTCGTCGGAATTTTTTAATTCGAAGATGCTCTGGAAGTCCATGTTCAATATTGAAAGGACAAAAGTAAGGATACCTTTGTCACTGTAAAATAAAAAAGCCCCTTTTGTAGGGGCTGCATTGATTAAGTTACATGGGGTAATTTATTTTACGACCAATTTTCTGGTCATTGTTTGGTTGTTCTCCGTAATTTGAAGTACGTATACTCCAGAGATTAATCGGGATATATTCAATGAATTTGTGGATATTCTATCTTTTAGGACCACGGCCCCAAATACATCGTATACAACAATATCCTTGGTGTCGTTCAGTTTGGTCGTTACATAGACCACATCGTCAAAGGCCGGATTTGGATATAATTTAAACCCAATGATATCGGAATTATTGGGGGTGTTGATATCAACCATTTCCTGTGCCGAGAGCAAAAAGCTAAAGGTTAATAATATGGTAAGGTAAATTCTTTTCATACGTTCCAATTTGGGATCATCACTGTAAATGTAACAAAAGAGAATACTTTCGAATACTATTTGTTGTGAAACGCCAAATTTTGTAGGTGAAATAGATTTTTTAACTTTTAGAATCGATATAATGTGCTAAAAAACAGATTTCTAGCAACTTCATGGATAATGATATAGAAAGGGTGCGCAGTTATTTAATGATTAATTTGCGAGTGGCTACCTTATCTTTTTCAAAGATTCGGATCATATATACCCCTGCATCTAAATTGCCAAGATTCAATTCGGAACCTAAAATTGTAGTTTCCAATAAATTACCGCCAAAAACATCAAAGATCATGATTTTCTTTGGAGCGTTTTCCTTGGTTTTTATGAATACTTTACCGTTGGTGACTGGATTCGGATAAACAGTTAGGCCTTCGATTTCACCAGAGCTAGTTTTCTGTTGGCTGAAGGCTATTGTAGTAATGAAAAAAAGAAGAATTAGGTAGAGGTGCTTCATTTATCCGGATATAAAATAAAGGTACTGATTTTGAAGATTTGTCTAAGGTAACAGTGGAGAAAAATTAAAAATAATCGATGAAATGCAAAAAACACCCTTTGAGAAGGGTGTTTTTGTAGAATATATGTTATTTATGGGTTTAGTAATCAGTAGCCCAAGCAAATAGGTTGATGTCAACTAAAGTTCCATTAAAAACATTGTCAGTGGCAGTTGTCAATGGAGTTCCATCTACGATGACATTAGCTAATGGGCCATTGTCCTTCATGTCCAGGTTAGTTGCATAACCAGATATGTTCACATTGGTAAATGTTGCTCCAGATGTTTTTTTAAACTGTAGTGCCATACCATCTACTGTCGAAACTGCAGTTAAGTTGGTAAATGATGGGTTGTTGTTAACCCCATCAGCTTCTAATGCAGTTGAGAATCCAGCTTTGTTGTGCAATATGTAAGTGTTGGTAATAGATCCATTCCATCCTTCAGTCCAGTCTACAGCATCATCTTCGTTGTTTTCAAAATACATGTTAGAAGCTGTAACGGTTCCTCCGAAGAACTCAACACCATCATCCGTACCATTCAATACCGCTATGTTCTCGATAGTAGTACCAGAACCTACAGCATAAAGTGTCAATCCGTTGAATTGTGATTCTGCATTGATCTGTGCACCGGCATAGTTGATGATCAAATACCTGATAGATCCAGAGTTGTCTTGATCGTTAGAACCACCATAAGCGATTTGTCCTACCTCTGCAGTGGCATTGGTACCTTCGGTTGTAGTTGCATCACCAGCAATCACTAAGCCACCCCAATTTCCTGGAGTTTCATTGGTTGAGGTCATTACAACAGGTGCAGCTTCTGTTCCCTGAACATCAATTTGGGCACCTTTTTGAATCAAAATATAAGTACTTGTCTCATTTCCACTTTCTACATCGGCAATGATTTTTGTTCCAGCAGGGATGGTCAATTTTGCACCGGCTTCAACACTTAAGGTTTGATCAAGGAAATAAGTGATATTGGCATTCAAGGCCAAGTCTGTAGTTACACTTCCAGTCAATACGCTTGTTTCTACAGCAGTGGTAGAATTTACCCATGCAAAGGTTGCTAAATCAACAGTTGGTGCAGCAATATAATTTTTTGCAGGATCTGCAGATGCTCCATCTAGTTGAACATTGGCTAAAGGACCATTATCCTTCATATCCACACTAATATCGTAACCAGCTAATGAAAGTCCAGTTATAGTAGCGCCAGATTCTTTTTTGAACTGTAATGCTATACCACCAACAGAAGAAACAGCGGTAAAGTTCACTAATTTTGGGTTCTTGTTGATCCCGTCTGCTTCAACCGCCGTAGAAAAACCAGCTTTGGAATGTAAGGCATACGCATTGGTAACCGTACCACTCCAACCTTCAGTCCAGTCAATGGCATCATCTTCATTGTTCTCTAAATACAAATTAGTGATAGAAGCAGTACCTCCAAAGAATTCTACCCCGTCATCAGTACCGTTAAGTAAAGCAACATTGTTCATAGTTGTTCCTGAACCAACGGCATATAAGGTAAGACCGTTAAACTGTGATTCTGCATTGATCTGTGCGCCTGCGTAATTGATGATAATATAACTGATAGATCCAGAATTGTCAGCGTCGTTGGAACCGCCATATGCGATTTGTCCTATTTCTGCTGTGGCATTGGTGCCTTCAGTTGTTGTAGCATCACCTGCAATTACCAAACCACCCCAATCACCGGGAGTTTCATTGTTTGAGGTCATTACAACAGGGTTGCTAGAGGTGCCTTGTACGTTTATTTTTCCTCCTTTTTGAACAATGATGAAAGTACTGGTTGAATTACCAGATTCTACGTTAGCAGTAATTTTAGTTCCTGCAGGGATAGTCAAGGTGGCACCAGCTGAAACACTGTAAGTACCTGTAAGGCTATACGCCTTAGTGGCGTCTAAAGTTTTGTCTTCGTTAAGGGTACCGTTCAGTTCCGTACCTTCCGCTGGTGGGGGTGTAAACGGTTCGTCGGTAGATGAGGTGTCCGTACTGCAGCTTACAGCGAAAATGGCAAAAGCTGCAATACATAACATTTTCAAGTTTAATTTTTTCGTGGTCATAATCAAGATTTTAATTGTGGTTCGATGTTCTTTTTTAATTAAAATTTATAATTCACTCCTAGGTTAAGGCCAATCCCTGTGGTATAGGACAACACTGTCTGGTCTTGGGCAATGCCCGTACCGCTATTCCTTACAGATTGGGTTTGTTCAATACTTGGGTTCAATAGATTTTTGCCAACAAGGCGTATACTCCAATTCTTGCCAAAATCCTTGCTCATTACTGCGTCTAAAGTCACAAAGCCTTTTTCTATGATTGCGGCATCGTAAAAAACATCTCTATTCGCTTGATCCGTAGGAACCCCCAAGGCATAGATTTTATCAGAGGCGTAATTTGCGGTCAATGATGCTGCAAAGGGATTTTCAGAAGCCGTTGTAAAGTTTAGACTGGAGTTGAAAATCCAGTCGGAAGCTCCTTGTAAATCTGTTTTTGTCAAATTGTTATATTGGAAACTACGTACCAAATTACCATTGTCGTCAAAGATCTCTTTTAAGTCCTGGCTATGGAACATTCTAGTTGCGTTGAATACCATGTTAAGACCATTACCCGATTTTCCAGCACCATCTTCCGATATTTTTGGGGTTACCAGATCCAATTTGGTCTCCATCTCTAGGCCAAATACTTCTGCTTTGTCCGCTGAATTAAAATAAGAGAACACGCCTGCAGACCCTCTGTCCCTTACCCTGTTGATTGGGTCAGCAATATTCTTATAAAATGCAGATACAGATACCAATTGACCAGCAGATGGGAAATATTCCCATTTTAGGTCATAGTTTAAGTTGCGGGAAGCTTCTAGATCAACATTACCTCTTGTAATCTGTCCTATTGGGGACACGTATTCAAAAGGAGAGACCTCTTTGAATTCTGGCAAGGTCAATGTTCTGCTCACAGCTAAACGAAAGGAATTAAGTTCGTTAATACTATATTTAAGGTTCAAACTTGGATATAAATTGTTGTATTCCTTAATACTTTCTCCTGTTCTAGGAAATAGATTCCCAATATCATAAGTCACGTTGATCTGATCTTTTTGGTAGCGCATACCAACATTGAAATTCCATTGGCCTAGACCTACGTTGAAATCTGTAAAGAAGGCTTTTGAGTCCAATTCCCCAGTATAGATATCTTTTCTTTCTCCATTGGCGTTGGTTCCCAAGCGGTTGATATTCAGTAAGCCATTATCAAAATTCGCCTGCTGGAAAATTCCCCCAAGATCATCAATGGAAGGTGGGTTGATGGCATTAGTGGAAGTTTCTTCTACGCCAATAAACTCAGAGCTGAAATCCCTTGTTTTATTCCTATAGGAAGCTCCTATTTCGATTTTAAAGGATTTAGTGTCTTCATCTATAATGCGCAAGATGTCCTTTACGTACCCTGTATATTCTAAGTCTTCGATCAATTGGCTCGATTTCCTTTGTTGAAAACCACCATTTCTTCCTAATTGTACAAAGG
>JBLGAT010000097.1:0-9808 GCA_047612485.1 Psychroserpens sp. | reverse complement strand
GCAAGACATTCCAGTACCCTCTATTCCCATTAAAGCTGAACAAGACACCATTGCTATTTCCCCAATATCAAAAATTATCAGTCAAGATACTGTAGCCATAGATACCGTTCAAAAAGACAGTTTACCCGAAAAGGAGCCCCTTTTGTTGGATAAAATTAGATATAAGGCCAAAGATTACGCAAAACTCAGCCAGAAAGACCATAAAATATATCTTTACAATGAAGCCGAAATCTATTATCAGGATACCGAATTAAAGGCAGGTGTCATCATCATGGATTACGAAAAAAATGAGGTATATGCCGGAAGGATCAAAGACTCAACGGGCACTTATTCCCAGATCCCGTTTTTTAAGCAAGGGAGCATGGAAGTAAGACCAGATTCCATCCGCTTCAATTTTGATACCCAAAAAGCGTTGATCTTCAATTCCCGGTCAGAACAACAGGCCGGGTTGGGAGCATTGGGAAGTGATGCGATGAAGGTATATGCCGAGATTACAAAAAAAGAGAACGACTCCGTTTACTTCCTTTACGAAGGCAAACTTACCACCTCCAAGGACACGATAAATCCAGACTACTATATTCGGGTAAGAAAAGCAAAGTTCGTACCCAAAAAGAAAATTATAGCTGGTTACAGCAATATGTACATTGCTGACGTACCAACACCAATTGCATTGCCTTTTGCCTATTTTCCATTGACTACTGGGCGTGTCGCCGGACTTTTATTTCCCACTTTTGGAAACGATCCTACCAGGGGGTACTTCCTTCAGAATGGAGGGTATTACCTTCCCATTAATGATTACGTGGATTTGAGTATCACCGGAGACGTTTACACTAATGGTAGTTATGGTCTTAGAGGGGAATCGCAATACATAAAGCGTTATAAATTCAGGGGAAATGTAAATGTCCGATACGAAAACATCATCAATAGTCAAAAAGGCTTCGATGATTATTCCAGATCCACCAATTACAACATCCAATGGTCCCATTCCCAGGATACCAAGGCGAGTCCCAATTCCATGTTCTCGGCGTCGGTAAACTTTGGTAGTAGCCAGTACTTTAGAAACTCATTGAACCAGTTCAACGTGCCCAACACACAGAACAACAACCTTTCGTCCTCCATTTCCTATTCCAAAACATTTCCCGAATATCCTTTGGTAAATATGAGCCTAACGGCCACACACAACCAAAACACGAATACGGAGGCGGTAAACCTTACCTTGCCCACGCTCACCACAAGTGTAGAGCGTATCTATCCGTTTGCCAAGCGGGATGGAATAAAGAAGGGTATTATACAGAATATCAATTTTCAGTACAACCTAAGGGCAGAAAACAGAATTGCGACAACTGATTCACTTTTTTTCACTTCCAAAATGTTCGAAGGCGCGAAAGTTGGAGCACAACATAGCATACCAATAAGCACCAACTTCAAAATTGCCAAACACTTTAGTGTTACGGTTGGGGCTAATTACGATGATGTATGGACCTTACAAACCTATGATAGGAAATATGACCAGGATACAAGACGAGGTGTTGTTACAGATACCGTCTCCGGATTTGATAGATATGGCGAATACAACCTAAGTGCCAGCTTGGGAACTACCCTCTATGGGACTTTTAACTTAGGTGAGGATAAAAAAATACAGGCCATTAGACATACTATGAGACCTTCCATGAGCTATGGATATACTCCAGCATTTGACCAATATTACCAAGATTACCTTGATGAGACTGGAGACCAAATTCTTAGTGCTAATGGAGACATCCAACGGTACAGCAGATTTGAACAAACCTTGAATCGAGCCCCTGGGCTAAACAAATCTAGCGCAATGAGCTTTAACTTAGCCAACACCCTAGAAGCGAAGGTAAGAGATAAGGATTCCACGGCCACCGAACCTAAAAAGGTTTCTCTACTCAATGCCTTCAACCTATCCACTGCCTATAATTTTGAAGCGGATTCTTTAAAATTAAGCCCATTGAACATCACGGGCGGGACCAGTATTCTCAACAATAAAATGTCAATTAACTTTTCTTCTAGTTTGGATCCATACGCGATAGATAACAATGGCACCCGAATAGAAACATGGAATAAGGACAACGGAGGCAGCCTTTTTAGATTGACAAGGGCCAATGCAAATGTGAGCTATTCTATTAGTAGTACTAGCTTTGGAAAGAACAAAAAGGAGAAAGAAGAAGAGCCCGAAGATGATTATATTGCTGCAAGTGGAGGACGAACAGATGATCTTTTCGGTAGGTCAAACAGTTTTGGAGATCAACGAGGGCTGCGACAGGATGACAATGAAGATCCAGCAGAATCCACTAATTATGGCAACAAGCTGCCATGGGACCTGCGCCTTGCCTACACCGTGACATACAATAATTCCAATAGGCAAAATGACATCACCAATAACTCCTTAATGTTTTCTGGGAATATAGACCTTACTCCTATGTGGAAGGTTGGGATTTCCTCTGGATACGATTTCAAGAACAAGGGTTTTACGATCACCCAATTGCGATTTGAAAGGGACTTAAAGAGTTTTAGAATGAATTTTGACTGGACGCCCTTTGGAACCTATGAGCGATGGTATTTCTTTATTGGGATAAAAAGTTCGCTTCTTAAGGATCTGAAATGGGAAAACAGAAGTCAGAGACGCTAAAAAGAGAGTAGAAACAACTAAAGTAATCAAAGATGAAAAAAGTAATCACCACCTCAAATGCTCCGGCACCCATAGGACCTTACAACCAGGCTATCTTAACTGGCAATACGCTTTACATCTCTGGGCAAATTCCTATGGATCCAACTACCGGAAAACTGATAGAAGGAGATATTAAAAAAGAAACCACCCAGTCCATGGAAAATTTAAAGGCCATTCTTACCGAAGCAGGAATGACCTTTGAAAATGTTGTGAAATCTTCCATATTTGTGAAAGACATGCACCAATTTAATCCAATCAACGAGGTATATGGTGCTTATTTCAGTGCAGAAACCGCTCCAGCCCGTGAAACTGTGGAGGTCTCCAATTTACCTAAATTCGTAAATGTGGAAATTTCCATGATCGCTGTTAAATAGTCTCCCTGTGGAATTCCATTAGGCCCTCAATAGGTCTTTGTCGAATTACCCCTAGAATTAAATCATTTCGATCTAAAACTGTTGCCAATTCTTCCCTTAGGTAGTACGCTATACTCCCAACGAAATTGACAGGAACTTTTGTGGCCAATTCAAACTGCATGATGTAGTTGTTCACAAATTGCTGCAAGCCCTTGTCTATTACCCCACGACAATATGGGTGTTCTTTATGTTCTATAATGAAACGTGCGAACTTGGCCAAATACGTATTAGGGTTCGGCTGTTTGTATAGATTATCCTTGATCACATCTGCATCCAAATCATATTCCTTAGCGAATTTTATCCCTAAATCCTGTGGCATTTTATGAAAATAATAGTCCCTCAATAACTTTCTACCAAAGAAATTTCCACTGCCATCATCCATAAGGATATACCCTAAAGAAGTTACTTTCTGTATCAGTTGATGACCGTCGTAATAACTGCAGTTAGATCCCGTTCCCAAAATACAAACTATCCCTGGGTGCCCTATTTTGGTGGTAGCATAAATTGCTGCGTAGGTATCTTCCTTCACCTCAATTTTGGCCTTGGGAAAGAAATCCTTAAAAATGCCTCTCAAAAACAATTTCATTCGTTCCGTACCACATCCAGCACCATAAAAATAAAGTCCGGTTACATTATCCTTATTCTTTGAGATTTCAAAGTTATTGGCCATACGATCCTCAATCACCTGCCTGGTAAGTACTTCTGGACTCAACCCTAAAGTTTGGGTATTAAATAATTGTTCACCCTTATCGTTAAGGGCGATCCAATCCGATTTTGTAGCACCGCTATCAACAATTAATATCATAGGCCCATTTTTAAAAAGAAACCTGAAAACGGACTAAATATCCACCTTCAGGAATTCTTTTAATTAAAAATTATTCTTAAAGGCTAGAAACGTACTCTGCCAAGTCTACCAATTTGTTTGAATATCCTGTTTCGTTATCATACCAAGATACTACTTTAACAAATTTTGAGCTCAAAGCGATTCCCGCACCTGCATCAAAGATACTTGTACGAGTATCTCCTATAAAATCTTGGGATACCACGGCTTCCTCTGTATAGCCCAAAATTCCTTTTAGTGAGCCTTCAGAAGCTTCCTTCATTACCTTTTTGATCTCCTCGTAAGAAGTTTCCTTTTCCAATTTCACAGTTAAATCAACAACAGATACATCTGCGGTTGGCACTCTGAATGCCATACCGGTCAATTTCCCGTTCAATTCAGGAATTACTTTTCCTACTGCTTTAGCTGCACCTGTGGATGATGGTATAATGTTCAATAAAGCACTACGCCCACCTCTCCAGTCTTTTCTGGAAGGACCATCAACGGTCATTTGTGTCGCTGTTGTTGCGTGCACCGTGGTCATTAAACCTTCTTCGATACCAAAATTATCGTGCAACACTTTAGCCAATGGGGCCAAACAATTAGTTGTACAAGATGCATTGGATACAATTTTATCCGATGCTTTTGCTGATTTATGGTTTACGCCCATTACGAACATTGGTGCATCAGCGGAAGGAGCTGAAATCACAACTTTTTTGGCACCTCCGTCAATATGGTATTGTGCTGTTTCCAAGGTGGTGAAAATACCGGTACATTCTGCAACGACATCAGCACCAACTTCATCCCATTTTAAGTTTTTAGGGTCTCTCTCGGCAGTAATACGGATAGTTTTACCGTTTACTACAAGATGGCCGTCCTTCACTTCGATTGTTCCATCGAATCTACCGTGAACAGAATCGTACTCCAACAAATATGCAAGATGGTCTACATCCAACAAATCATTGATAGCCACTATATCCACATTATCTCTTTTCACTGTAGCCCTGAAGACCAATCTTCCTATTCTACCGAATCCGTTAATTCCTATTTTCAAATTTGACATTTCTCTAATTTTAATTTTTTATGTTGTCATTATTTCGGAGACTCTCATGAGTTCCAAATCTATTTTAGTATGCCCTTTTATGGCTTTACTAATTGGGGTCATTGTGATTTTATTATCTTGAATACCAACCATAAGATTGGTTTTTCCCTCCAATAGGGCCTCTACTGCCTTAACACCCATTCTAGAGGCCAAAACCCTATCGAAACAAGAAGGGGAACCCCCTCTTTGCATATGTCCCAATACGGAAACCCTAACATCGTAGATCGGAAGATGGGTCTCTACATATTCCTTGAGCTCAAAAACATTTTTCCCTGTCTTATCCCCTTCGGCAACCACCACTATACTGGATGATTTACCTGAAGCCTTACTTCTTTTGAGGGATTCCAACAAACGCTCCAATCCCAAATTTTCTTCGGGGATCAATATTTCCTCTGCACCGGCGCCAACACCTGCATTTAGAGCAATGTGACCAACATCCCTACCCATTACCTCAACAAAGAACAATCGGTTATGGGAACTTGCCGTATCCCTAATCTTATCTATAACATCAACAACCGTATTTAGGGCCGTATCAAAACCTAAGGTATAAGTGGTTCCGAAAATATCGTTGTCTATGGTACCAGGTATGCCTATAATTGGAAAATCAAATTCTTGGTTAAAGATCATGGCTCCGGTAAAACTCCCGTCACCACCAATGACCACTAAAGCATCAATCCCCGCTTCCGTTAACTTATCATATGCTTGTTGACGTCCTTCTTTGGTCCTAAATGCCAATGAACGAGCCGACTTAAGGATGGTACCTCCTTTATTTATAATGTTGTTTACACTACGGGCATCCATGGCTTTAAAATCGCCTTCTATCATCCCTTCATAGCCTCTATAAATACCCATACATTCTATCTTCATGTACGCACAGGTACGCACAACAGATCGAATGGCAGCGTTCATTCCCGGAGAGTCACCACCAGAGGTGAACACCCCTATTTTCTTTATTTCTGAACTCATCAAAATTTTTAAAAAAGTAAAACTAGGAAACTTATTCCAATAATCTAATGCATGGAGGTCTTAATTTATGAACCGACTAAACCTCAAACGTTTTCGTTAACAATTTTTAGCCTTTTAGGTAAATAAGCAACAGAAAACTTAGAATTTTAAGGAATTAGTTATCCCCGTTTTTCTCTCTAAATCGGACAATACTATCCTTTTCGATTATTGCCGTGGAGTTTGGCAGAAGTGCCTTTTTCTTATTCTCCTTTTTGTTTTTCCCAAACAGTCTGCCCAGCAATTGTTCAAAGGTATTAAAATCAACCTCATAAGACAAGCCAACACCTTGTGTATATCCCTGATTATTAGTCAAAAATTGTTGAATTTCATTCTCCCTGTTGAATATTTTCAAACTGAGGGTCCCCTCTTCGTTCAGCAGAACCTGCACCTCAACATCACCGGCGACAACGGTCTCACTCACACCCCCCACCGGAACTCCCAACCTTCCATTGATCAACACCTTATCACTGATCTGGGTGGAAACGGTCACCCCTATCCTGTTTTCGGTCTGTATATCGGCTCTTTTGGCTAGCTGTCCCTGTTCATAGGACAGTCCAAAATCGAACTTATCACTATTCCCATCGAAAACTTGGTTCAATAATCCGGAAGCGGTCTGTATCAAGTTTCCGGTTACCGCTTGTTGGTTAATTCCTGTTCCTTCATCTACAAATGTGCCCTGTGCCATTAAGAAAAAGGCATTTCTCTCCATAACCGTGGGATCCTGCAAACGGTATTGCAGCTCGGATTTCACCACAGAATTGGTCCCAGGGAATTCAATATCGAAATTGATTTCAGGACTCTCCAATCGGCCATTCAACCTTACCACAACATCCGTAGGGATTCTTCTGGTATATCCTGGGTCGTCTAAAAGAGGTGCCGGGTTTGCATTTAAGGAATAAACGGCTTCTAAATTCAAGGTAGCTGCCAAAGGATCCCTTTCCCAAACTACACTTCCCCCTGGTCTTACTTTAAATCTTTTATCGATGACCCCGCCGAATTTATGGTTATATTCCCCGGTCACCACTACAAAATCCCCATACATATTGAACTTCCCTAAGGTATTTATCTCTATTAACAAAATCCCTTCACCTGTTCCTTTTAATGAACTTCCCGTTTTTTGATCCACTACAATCTCCACTTCAGCCTCCGGGGTGACCAATAAGTCAAACTCCAGTTCCAAGCCCTCGGTTGTTTTGAGGGTCCGTTGTGCCTCAATTGTTTTTTTGCTGTTCTTCTCAATAAAGGTAATAAAGGAAAAATCGCCCACACTGGCCACGTCACTCAGTGGTATCTTTAAAGAGGTACCCCTGGCGGTGCTCCCATTTACCTTTATGGTCAATGCCTTGGTAGATCCATAAATTTGCCCTGTTCCGTTTAAAAAGCCGGTCCCATAATACAGCTCATCTTCACTATAGGGCTTATCCATGATCATGAACCGATCATTTTTGGTGTCTACCTTTAAGTCCAAATTCCAATCCTTAAAAAATTGATGGGTAATCCTACCATCAATAGTGGCTTTGGTGTTTTGTGAAACATCCGTTAGGCCGATATTTTCAAAATAGAAGGTCTGGTCGAACAGTCTCACCTGCGAATTGGGAGCAAAGGCATAATCCACATTTAAATATGGTATAGCGATTCCAGCATTGTTCAAGGAGAGCTGCCCATTGATATCCATATTATTTAAATCTCCCGATATTCGTGCATTCCCGGAGATATCCCCCCTAATGTGATCTATGACCCCTTCCCCCAAGGGACTGAAAGGTTCCAAACTAAAATTGTTGAAGTTCGCCAATAGATCTGCCTGAGGAATTTCTGTCCTATTGGATATCTTACCAAACACACTCATTTTATCCACCCCCCGATCGGATAATTGGGCGTTGACCACAAAATCTGTCAAATCCTGATTCCCTACAATACCAATGGATAGATCTCCTTGACGGATATCATTCACAGAAAAACCAGTGATATCCAAATTGGAAGAGGGCAGATAGATTCCGTCTTTTTGGCGGATGTTCAACATCCCATTCACTTCCCCTTTTAAGTTTAGACTGTCTATATTGGGCGTAATTTTATCCAAGGAGACAATCTTGAACTGCAGTTCCAAATCCTTATAGGTAGAATCCGCCAATTGCCCCCTAAGTTTAATCTGTTCGTTTTCTTCATTGTTCATCACTATTTCCTCGATCGTGATGCTGTCCAATGTACTATTTAATATAACCTTGTTCTTGTTGTTCCCCTCATTGTTAAGTACCCAAGTATTGCCCTTAAAACTAAGATCGGACCTTTTTAATCCAATAACCGACTTCTTGTCATTATTGAAGGTGTGATAAAAGTTAAGGTTATAACTATCATTGTATTCACTGCCCCCTTTAAATTCCGTCCTAAAAAACAGTGTATCGTTAATGGTGGTGTTGATCAGGTTGAAATCTTTTACGTTGTAGTACTTTGTTGAAACATCGGCAACAGAAACAAAGGTGTTGAAAAGCGGGTTCTTATTATCCACCTTCAAATCAATATTATCCAGCACATTTCCAAAAGCAGTAATACTGGGCGATTTAAAGGTGAGCTTAAAGTCGCCCTCATCGGCTACAACGCTTCCCTTGATGAATGTATTGGGACCAAATTCCACTTCGGGAAAAAAGACCTCTACAATTTTGTTGTAAATTTTAAAATTAAAGGCTAGGCGTTGTCCATCGGAAATCTGAAATGGTTTGTAGTTGGTGTAAATGCTTCCGATTGCATTTTGGACCAGTTTGCCCAATTCATTCACTTTAAAATTCCCTCGGAGATATCCGGTAATGATGTCTGGGGAATTAATATCAATTACCCTAACGGTATCTTGCTCGAAGGTGGAGGAAATTTTGAAATCTTCAAAATAATAGATCTCATTCTTATTTTGATAACTGGTCTTGGTAAAATTGATATCCCCTATAAAGTTATCCACACTATTTCCGGAGACATCCATGTTGATGTTTCCCTTAAAGATGGAAACGCTGTCCTTTATAAAATTCAATTTTTTAAAGTCGGCGTAGGCCACGGATGCCACAAAATTAAAATTGTTGCGCCTCTCCTTTAAATCGGCCAGCCCCTTAAAATTAAATTTAAAATTTTCATCTGCAGATACTAGGGACCCATCGAACAACTGATCTTTTAGAACCCCAGAGACATTGATGTTTTGATAGTTGTAACCGTTAAATTCCAGGGCATAGACCTCTCCGGTAACCTTTGTATTCAATGTTTCCTGCACAAAACCCTTTCCTTCCACATTGACATCCAAATTGGTTTTTCCCAATTTCTCGTTATTGACAATTTCGCCTAGATCAAAATCGATCAAAGAAACAAACCCTTTGTAAGAGGCATTATCAATGTCATCAATATCGGTAAGGGTCAAATCGGCATAACTGCTTCCAATGAGGGTATTGATATTCACCTTGGCCTCAATTACCTTTTGTGTGATCCCTGCCGTTCCCCTGATGGTAAACTGGCCCAATTTTTCAAATACGGAAGGAATGTTGTCCCCAAGAATTTTGGGCATTAAAGATCTAAGTTCGTAGTAACTGGTGGTCACGTTCCTCATTTGTGCATTGATGACAAAGGGATCTGCTTTGGTAAATAAATTTTTAAAATTAAAGTCGCCCCGCACCCCCGTATTGTCCGATTGCAAAAAAAGATCGGTCGTATACAAATCGTTCAGCACCCCATTTATGTTTGCGGAAAAATAAGCTTCCTTCCCACTCCCAAATTCGCTGTACAATAAATTCACCTCATCAAATGAC
>JBLGAT010000096.1:0-10018 GCA_047612485.1 Psychroserpens sp. | reverse complement strand
CAATACCGAGGAAGAGCACAAAAAAACAAAAACTACAATTAGTTTTTGTAATCTCATTCAAGCTCAATCTTAAAGGCCCCACTGGAGCGTAGTATTATTTTAGGGTCAGGTTCACTGGAAACACTAATGTCATCACTTTGATTCTGTGCACTCACCCTAATGGCCGAGGTGTTTTTTATAATATCGATATTTCGTCCTCCTGGGCCATAGGCAATTTCTACCTTTTTTATAAAAACAGGCGGGGCGGGTTCCACTAAAATGGTTTCCGTATCCAAAACATTACCGTTTTCATCCAACAATTCGATAACGATCTCTAATGTTTTACTGGTAGAATTTTCTAACTCATAGATAAGGACACCGCTAAGGACACCATTAGCAAAAAAATCCTCTGCAAAGGCATCAAAATTGAATTCTTCCGAATAAAATTCCCCAGGTACCACAGAATTGATTTGTACTTCTGCCGCTTCCATATACAATATGCTGGATGTAATGGTTGGGGTAATACTGAGGTCCTCCAATTGATTGAAATCCTGTTCTTGCATACAAGAACTGCAGAGGGCAATTAATAGAAAAAGGGAAACGAAGTCCTTCATTATAACTCTGATTTAAAAAATCTTTAGACACCACGTTTGGTGGCAGTTATCTAATGATACTACTTCTACAACTCTATAAATAGGATTTTATTTCATTAAGATCATTTATCATGTCACAATATTCATGTTTCTCATCATTGTGAGCATTAAAATGAAGGGCGTGCAGCCCCATGGCCCTAGCACCCATGATATCGGCCTCCAAACTGTCCCCTATCATAATGGACTTTTCTGGGGTCACCCTTGCCCTTTGAAGGGCCAGTTGGTAAATTATTGGATCTGGTTTTTTCACACCGGCCATTTCTGAATCTATTATCTGATCGAAATAGCCATGTATTTTGGAATTTTTTAATTTCTTTTCCTGAATTTCCTGAAAGCCATTGGTAATGATATGGAGCTTGTATTTCGGTTTTAAATAATCCAAAATTTCCACGGTATTGGGAAACAAATGGGTGAAAGAGGACAAATGCTCTATATATTGCTCAGAAAGAATATGGATGGTTTCATCTGATATGGTAAAGCCCAAAGCATCAAAAGTCCTTTTTAGTCTTTGGTACCTCAAATCTTCCTTGATTATTTTACCGTTCCTATAAAGTTTCCAGAATTCCAGATTAAGGGGGATATAAACTTTTAAAAAATCATTCAGGTCCACGGCCACCCTATTGGACTGCAGTATCCTATCAAAGGTAAGCGCTGAGTTCTTTTCAAAATCCCATAGGGTGTGGTCCAAATCAAAAAAAACGTCTGTGACAATATTTCTAAACATAAAACTTTTTTAAAACTGTACTGTATAAATCTATCCAATCTATTTTACCCTCGCCGCCTAGAAGCTCATTGGAAAAAACACTCATAAATTCCCCGTTGACCTCTTTCGTTTCTTTATAAAGAAGGGTAATCTTCTCCAAAATCTCTTCTTTATCCCTGTATTTCACCAAAGCGTAATCGTGAACGGCAAAGGGGTGAACCTTAATGGGCTGTTGCACCTCCAAAGGAATATCATAAAAGAAAAAAGGCGTACAGGTTCCGGCCCTAAAGCCAATTTCGTGGGTGTACCCCATGGTATAATCATCGGTGAATTCTGTTGCAACAAGGCTGCGATAAGTAGTTGGGATATCTACCCTGTTATAGCGCATCCTAGAAGCGTTAATTGGCCTATTTATTACCTGTGACAATTGCTTTTTTTCTTCTTTTAGCAAGGCGTTATTATCAAAGGAACTATATGAGGCACCCAAAGAAACATTACTGTAATCCGCAACAGATTTTATCAAGTATCTAAATTTGTTGTTGTTGGGTGACACATTTTTATCATAGGTGGAATATTCCGCAAATTGAAAAAAGAATATACTGCCAACACCATATTTCTTATGGAGATCTATAAGGCTGAAGAAATTATCATAAGGATCCAACCCTGGATTGATCCAGACCATAAAACGTTCTGCAACTCGCCTTAATTTAAGGGACCCGATATCCAAGATCAAACCGGCAAGACTTCTTACAAAACCCCTATGGGCGTAACAATGGGAGGTGGTCACATCTATGATGGAGGTATAGGAAAAATTCCTTTCCTCCATTTCCATATCCGGGAAGCGTTCCTTTAGTTCCTTTAGTAACTGGTAAGCCCAATTATCCACTACCGGTCTTTCCAAAAAATCATGCTGATAGGCCAGACTTTCCGTAGGAGGGAATCGTCCATGCACATCTTTCACATGTGGCAGATACTCTTCATATCTGGATACTAAATAAAAACTGGCCGCGAAAATATCAAAAGGGATGTTACTTCGATCACCTGTAGCAAAAAAGCATGGAACTCCATTCCATTCCCCCATTTTAAATTGCAGATCGTTGATTCCCTGTTCGAAAAGCAGGTCATTGCTACGGACAAAAAACTCATTTTGTAATGGCTGCTTGGTATATGTTATTTTTGGTCCCGTATGTTTTATAAAATCTTCTACCTTGGTAGTAAAAACAACCTCTATCCCCAGGATACGAGTAAAAATATGCTTCATGATGTAAGTGAAGCGAGAGGTAATCTTATGAGTATATATTAACAACATAGGTTCCTAAAATTCCAAGATTAATGCATTTCCTTTGAGTCAAGGCGTTTTTTTTATAGCATAACATTATCCGCAAAGCTAAAATAATCTTGTTGGGTAATGATCACATGATCCAAAACTTTTATGTCCAAAGCCTCAGCAGCCACTTTTAGTTTATTGGTCACCTGCCTATCAGCTTCACTTGGCTTTAAAGTGCCCGATGGGTGGTTATGTGCCAATATAAGACCAACAGCCCCCAATTCCAGTGCCTGTTTCAACACCAATCGAACATCCACCAAAGTTCCCGTTATCCCTCCTTTACTCAAAAGAGCGAAGTGCATAACTGTATTGGCATTATTGAGGTATACGATCCAAAATTCTTCATGGGGTAGCTCGCCCATAATAGGCTGCAACAGCTCAAACACACTTTTGCTACTTGATATTTTGGTGATTTTCTGTGCCGATTCCCCTCTTCTTCTCCTACCCATTTCCAAGGCCGCAGCAATGGTTACGGCTTTGGCTTCCCCTATTCCCTTAAACTGCATTAATTGTTTAATGGATAGCTTCCCAAGTTCATTAAGGTTATTGTTTGCCGATGCCAAAATCCTTTTTGCAAGCTCTACGGCACTTTCATTTCTACTCCCAGAACCTATCAAAATGGCAATGAGTTCCGCATCGGAAAGCACGGATTTTCCTTTATGGACCATTTTCTCCCTTGGTTTGTCATCATTTGACCAATGTTTTATGGAGAAAGGAATCGATTTTTCTTGCATCTGTTAAAGATAACAAACAAAAGAATTTAAAATAATATCTTAGAAAAAAATCTACTTATGATCCGAAATTTGTATTGTTTTCAATTGGCCAAAAGACCTTTGACCTCATCAAAATCCAATCCCCCGTAATTTCCTGAACTCATAAGCAAGAGCACAGCATCATCAAAATCCTGTTGGAACAGAAATTCTTTGAACGAAAGGGCATCTGTATATATTTTAAGGTCATTTCTTTCAAAGGCCGATGCAATTTGGTCCTTGGTCACTTCCTCCAGCTGTTTGATCTTGACCGATTCCGGAGAATAGAATACCACGGCCTCGTCAGCATATTCCAGGGCCCCTTTATATTCCTTTAAGAATTCGGCATTCAAACTACTGTAAGTGTGCAGTTCCAAACAGGCCAGTAGTTTTTTGCCCTGATACTGCTCCTTAACGGCCCTTGTTGTTGCAGCCACCTTACTTGGCGAATGTGCAAAATCTTTGAACGCCACACTATTTTTCCCCTCCCCAATTTTTTCCAATCGCTTAGAGGCGCCTTTAAAAGTAGCTATGGCCTCATAAAAGTCGGCCTCATCAATCCCCATATTTTGACAGATCCATTTTGCCCCAGCCAAATTGCTTAAGTTGTGCTTGCCAAAAACCTCAATGGGCATGGGTCCTTCTTCTGTCTCCAAAAGGGTTTGGCCATCTTCAACCGAATAGGCCGGTGTTTCATATGGCAATTTGCGAATGGAATTCTCTGAGGCCTCTACCACCCTTTTAACTTCCAGGTCCTCTATATTATAGGTGATACTGCCTCCTTTGACAATACTATCAACAAAAATCTGGAACTGCTCCACATAGTGCTCATAGGTAGGAAATACATTGATATGGTCCCAGGCAATGCCGCTTAACAAAGCAATATTGGGCTTGTACAAATGGAATTTAGGTCTTCTATCTATGGGGGAAGACAAATACTCGTCCCCTTCCAAAACGATAAAATCATTTTCCTCCGTTAAATGCACCATTCGGTCAAAACCCTCCAATTGTGCACCCACCATATAATCCACTGACCTATCGTGGTAATCCAAAACATGCAAGATCATTGAAGTGATGGTGGTTTTTCCATGGCTGCCACCAATGACCACCCTAGTCTTATATTTGGATTGCTCGTATAAAAATTCAGGATAGGAGTATATTTTTAAACCCAATTCTTGGGCTTTTAGCAATTCTGGATTATTGGGTTTGGCATGCATTCCCAATATAACAGCATCCAAACCAAGGTGGATATTCTCCGGATACCAACCGAAGGATTTTGGCAAAAGCCCTTTGGATTCAAGACGGCCTTTGGAAGGTTCAAATATTACATCATCGCTCCCAGTGACGACGTCCCCTTTATGGTGCAAGGCCAAGGCCAGGTTGTGCATGGCACTTCCGCCAATCGCTATAAAATGAATGTACATTTAATCGAGTTTAAAAAGGTAAAGATAAGGATTGCATGAGCCTAATAAAATTTTAAATGTCCACATTTTAACTTCAAACCAACAGTCCTTTTTAGCGTCTCCAAGTATTGAATATTGTTTATATTCGTAGAAATGACAAGTCTATATGCATATTAAGTTAAAAGATGTGGCGCCAAAAGAAATAATACCTGGCTATCACGGGAAACTAGTACATACACAAAACATGAGCCTAGCTTTTTGGGAGGTTGAAAAAGGAGCCGAGGTTCCTATGCATTCCCATATGAACGAACAGGTGATGCAGGTGCTGGAAGGAAGTTTTGAATTTACTCTGGATGGCAAAACGAAGACATATGGCCCAGGTGATCTCGTGGTCATAGCGCCCCATAAACACCATAGTGGTAAAGCCCTGACCGATTGTAAATTGATGGATGCCTTTAGTCCAACAAGAGAAGAATACAAGTAATCATGAACATATCATTAATTGGAAAGAAAGCTTTGGTGGGCGGCAGCAGCCAAGGCATAGGTAAGGCCATCGGGCAGCAACTGGCTGCAAGTGGAGCCAGCGTTACCCTCATGGCCCGCAGTGGGGACAAATTGAAAGACATCATTTCCCATTTACCAAGGGACAATGGTCAACACCACCAATACTTAGAGGTAGACTTTACCGACTTCAATTCCTATCAGGAAATTATTGGGAACTACTTTAAAAATAATTCCGTGGATATCCTAGTAAACAATACGCAAGGACCTGCCTCCGGGGGGGCAATGGAAAAAAAAGTGAACGATTACCAGGCTGCTTTTGATCTACTATTCAAAACCGTGGTATTTACCTCGGAACTGGCCTTAAAGGGAATGATGGAGCGAAAATACGGGCGGATCATCAATATCGCCTCTGTTTCCGTAAAAGAGCCTTTATCGTATTTAACCTTGAGTAATTCCATAAGGGCGGCTGTTACCACCTGGGCCAAAACCCTTGCAGCCGACGTAGGCAAACATGGCATTACCGTTAACAGTACCTTGACGGGTTATTTTGATACCAATAGACTTAAAGATCTAAATAGTGCCAAAGCCAAATCTTTTGGTATCCCTTTAGAGGAGGTAAACCAACAAATGTTCAACAATGTTCCCGTAGGAAGATTTGGAGACCCGAAGGAGTACGGTTATTTAGTGGCCTTCTTAGCTTCCGAACAAGCATCATTTATAACAGGAACAAATATTCCCATAGATGGGGGCATGTTAAAATCACTTTAGGCAGGCCCTGCCTTATACTGCTCCAACAACTTAAAAGTCCCAATTGCAATTGGGACTTTTAATATATACCCGTTTACTTTTGGTATTCTTTTTGCGATTGAGGCTAACTAATATTCTTGTGACACTAAATATTCTGAGAGTATTATTCTTATTGGACCCTATATACTATAATATTCTTTATTGTTTCTAAATTTATACCTTTGAAACACCTGGGTTTTTTATTTTTCATGCTGCTATTTTCCCAATTGTGCCTTTCCCAACCAAAAGGGGGCACTTCCTATGAAACCCTTTGGAGAAAGGTAGATCGGGAAATGGAATTCACCCACCTCAAAGATATGAGAGCAGCTTGCTTTGAGCCCAGTATAAATGGCAAGATGGTTTGGGATATTATGAAAGCACCAAAGATGCTAGTGCCAATTTCATTTTTGATACCCTACCAAAAGGTGTTTACGAATTTGAGTCCGACCTCAGGGTGAACAATTCCGGTGATTTCAGCAACGGCATTTCATCAATCCAAAGCATGTACACTCCCGTATTTAAGAGCCATAGCAAAGGTACCAGTATTCATATTATAGAGAAATAGTTGTGAAATTCGCAATAGGTTGTCGAATTTTTTCATAAATTAACATACAACTAATACATAAACCGCCAATTATGAATCCAAAAATTTTCTTGGTCCTGCGTATAGCCTTTGGACTTTTCTTAATCGTATTCGGATCTAATAAGTTACTCCATTTTATGCCCATGGGACAGATGTCCCCAGCGGCAAATGAGTATTTCTCCGCTTTGATGAGTACCAACACCCTTAACATGGTTGCCTTGGTCGAAATTCTTGCAGGTCTTTCTTTATTGGCCAACAAGTTTGGGGCATTGATGATGCTCATTCTAATGACCATCTCCGTAAATGCCATTTTATTTAATGCGTTCTTGGAGCCTACCTCCATAGGCCCAGCATTAATACTACTTCTACTAAATATTATTATGCTATATTTTTATAAAGATCGCTATAAGGATATTATTAGACCTTAAGAAATGAAGAGAATCAGAAAAGGTGGACACATAATAATATGTGCCCACCTTTTTCTTTGTGCTGCATTCGCAATTTCCTTTCTCAAAAGCACGTACTTTGAAATGGGTTCTTATGACCTCTAAGTTTATTACTCAAATTATTTCTTGGAACCTGGAGGGTATTTGGAAAACACCTTGTCTACTACCTGTTTTAATTTAGCCTCCCTTTCTTGCGGGGATAGGTTTTCCTGAAAGGAACTTTCGCTAATGGCTTGCCAAAAAAGCTCATCCTTTTGACTATCTACAAAATCGAACTGAATAACACGGTCCAAATCTGGCTGGCCGATGGGCAAACCAATAGAAAGCCCTCCTCCCACATTTCTTCCCGTTCCACCTACCCCAACACCTACAGTATTGTTTCTTGGCGCTCGTATGGAACTGCTTGTGATGTTGATAAAAAATTCCGGTTCTTCTACCAGTAACATCCCTTTGACCTGCATGGTAGAATCAAGGGCATCCAATAAACGCCTGGTATCCAACTGGCTCAATCCGGTGACCATATCTGGATAGTAATTGTAGGTGGTATAACTAGAATAATCGGTATCCTTGTCATAATCATAATTGACCCTTACAGCATTGCAAGAAGCCAAAAGTAATACCGCCAAAATGGTTAAGATATTTCTCATCATTAGGATTTTTATAAAAATACTGAAAAATGGGAAAGCAATTAAATACTCAATTATTTAATCGTTCAACATCGCCCAGAGCCTATCCTTGAGTTCCACGATGCCTTTTTGTGCCACAGATGAGATGAACATATAAGGTGTGCCATTAAGATCCTTTTCCAATTCAACGCTCATTTCATCCATAAGCTCTTGATCCAGCATATCGCTTTTTGAAATGACCACCAATCGTTCCTTATCCAAAAGTTCCTCATTGTATCGGCGAAGTTCATCCAATAATATTTCATATTCCTTACTGATGTCCTTGCTATCGGCAGGGATCAAGAATAATAAGGTAGCATTCCGTTCAATATGTCTCAGGAAATAATGCCCTAGACCTTTGCCTTCGGCCGCTCCTTCTATAATTCCTGGGATATCCGCCATTACAAAACTCTGGAAGTCCCTATATTCCACGATTCCCAAATTGGGTTTTAGCGTGGTAAATTCGTAATCGGCTATTTTTGGCTTGGCCGAGGTTATAACGGACAGTAAGGTGGATTTTCCAGCATTCGGAAAACCCACTAGGCCTACATCGGCCAAAACTTTCAATTCTAAGGTTATCTGCCTTTCAAAGCCGGGTTTTCCAGGTTGCGCATATCTCGGTGTCTGATTGGTAGAGGATCTAAAGTGCCAGTTTCCAAGGCCACCCATACCACCTTCTACAATGATCTTTTCTTCCCCATCTTCCGTGATCTCAAATAAAATCTCATTGGATTCTGAATCCCGAATCACAGTTCCTAACGGCACATCTACGTATACATCTTCCCCATCGGCACCAAAACTTCTATTTTTGCTTCCATGTTCACCGTGACCGGCCTTAAAATGTTTTTTAAATTTAAAATGAACCAACGTCCAAAGGTTTTTATTGCCCCTAAGGATTATATGTCCGCCTCTTCCTCCATCTCCACCATCGGGACCACCTTTGGTAATAAATTTCTCACGGTGTAAATGCGCAGAGCCCTTGCCCCCATTTCCAGAAAAAACATATGCCTTAACATAATCAACAAAATTACCTTCAGTCATTTTTATAGTTTAACAGTTTGCAGAATTTCTTCAGGGTATCTCCTTAAAATGGAAGACCCATCGAAAGCAAACCTTATAATTTATCAATTACCGCTTTCAAGCGTTCGGTAATATCCGCTATGGCCCCAATACCGTTCACACTATGGAATTTTCCCTTAGCTTCGTAATATTGTTTTAAAGGGGCGGTCTTTTGGTTGTACTCCTCAAATCTGTTACGGATCTTATCCTCGTCCTGGTCATCCGGTCTTCCGCTCAATTTTCCCCTTTCCAAAAGACGTTGGATCAAAACTTCGTCATTCGCGTCCAGCGCTATGGTAGCATTTATTTTCATGTCCTTGGACTCCAAAAAATTATCCAAGGCCTCTGCTTGGGCCGTTGTTCTTGGAAATCCATCAAATATAAAGCCGCTTGCATCAGGATTCTTTTCCACTTCCTCCTGCAACATTTTTATGGTAACCTCATCAGGCACCAGATCACCTTTATCCATATAAGATTTGGCAAGTTGGCCCAATGTTGTATCATTTTTAATATTGTAACGGAATACATCACCCGTAGAAATATGCTTTAAGTTATAAGTGTCCCTCAAGAATGCAGCTTGGGTGCCCTTTCCGGCCCCAGGTTTTCCGAACAATACTAGGTTAATCATATATTTTTGGTTTAATTGGTATACTTCTTTTAAATTTCTTCCCAATTCATTATAGTCCAATCCATACCCAACGATGAATTTATCGGGAATTTCCATTCCTACATAGTCAATAACATATTCCCCATTGTAAACGGATGGCTTATAAAATAAGGTGGCTATCTTAAATTCCTTGACATTGGCATTGGCAAATAAATGCACAAGCTTTTGTAAGGTACGGCCGGTATCTATTATATCCTCTAGAATGATGACTACCCTGCCTTCAATATTTTCGGGAACATCCAACAACGTTTCCACAATACCGGTAGAAGTAAGCCCACTATATGAGCTCAACTTCACAAAGGATATCTCACATTGGTGCTCATAATGCTTCAACACATCAGCTACAAACATAAAAGACCCATTGAGAACACCCACAAAAATGGGTATCTGATCTTTATAATCGGCTGCAACGGCAAGGGCCACCCTTTTAACGGCAGTTTCTATTTCTGCTTTGCTAAGAAATGGTTTAAAATATTTGTCGTGGAGCTTTATCA
>JBLGAT010000095.1:0-10082 GCA_047612485.1 Psychroserpens sp. | reverse complement strand
TTCAGATTCCTCCGCAAATAGCTGACACTTTTAAATCATTTGATTTTGAAGGGATTTTTGATTCAATACTTTTTCCAAAACCCATTCATAAGAACACCACATTGCACCTTACCTTTCTGTTTTTTAGCAACTTAAACCCCAAAACAAGCATTTCATCGTTTATTTTGGTATTTGGAACACAAATAACCGAGGGGGTCATTTTTTGATATTCATTTGCGCAATAAATGCACAAATACTAAAAAAAAATGAAAAAACATACTCCTTTATTCTTCGTATTGCTAATGGTCATATTCTCCGGCTGCAGTAAGGATGACAACAGTGAAACCTCTATTGTGAGCAGGGTTTTCCAATTAAGTGCCGTGTCCGATTCTAACATTAGTGGAACCGCTACCTTTATCAAAAAAGACAAAGGATTAACAGAAATTGTTTTGCAGATCAGCAACTCCTCTACTGACATTCATCCTGCTAAAATTTATTTGAACAATGCTGTTCAGGGTGGCGGAATGGCAATTACACTTGCTGCTATTGAGTGCGATTGTGAATCTAGCACCACCTTGGTTTCTATATTGGACAACGGCACTGCTATTTCCTATGAAGAACTTGTGAATTTTAATGGCCATTTAAAAATCCATCAAAATGAAAATCATCTTGAGGTAGTAATTGCACAAGGCAATATAGGATCCAACGTAAAATAACACTCAAGAATAAAAAATCAATCTTCAATAAAAAACCCTGACCATTATTGGCCAGGGTTTTTTTTATTCCATAAATTCATCCTAATTTAAAATAATATTTCTAAGCGAGGTGCCATTGAGAAACTAATATTAAGATGTGTGAATATTTTCGATAAACAACATCACTCGCCAAAATTTAATTAGCAATGAAACTTTATTAAATAGCACTTACACACTACTTATTATGCATTTTATTTTCAATAAAATCTAAAATATTTATAGAAAATACACGATTTTTTTTTCGTTTGTTCGAAATAACCTACGAAATTGCGCAGTACACCGGTTATTTGAACAGTTGAAAGAAAATTGTAATTAATGGGTCTGAAATGATTTAATTTTATGCTCGAGAACTCACTATAAAGTCTTAGAACATGAAAAAACACTACTACTTATTAATCGTACTTGCCCTAATTTTTACAAGTTGCTCTAAGGACAGCGCCACAGATGTTATCCTGGACAAAAATGTATTTGCATTGAGTCCATTTTCTAATTCAAATATTTCAGGTAACGTTTCATTTGTTAAATATGAAGATGGTAGAACTGAAGTTATTCTGCAGATCAATAATTCGTCAAAAGACATACACCCTGCCTTTATTTATGCGAATAGTCTGGCAGAAGGTGGTGCGGTAGCACTTACCCTAGCACCCATTGAGTGTGATTGCGAAGAGAGTATTACCATAGTTTCTAAATGGGACAACGGTACTCCTGTAACCTATGAAGAATTAATCGCATTTGATGGGCATATTAAAATACATCAGAATGCAGATAACCTAGAAGTGGTAATTGCCCAAGGAAATATTGGCGTTAACGCCCAATAAAAGAAAATAAAAATAGAAAGCTAAACCCTAATCAGAAATGGTTAGGGTTTAGTTTTTTATACCAATTAATTTAGATAGCAGCACCCATAGCAATTGATATTTTTTTATTTGAGCACAACCCCTTTATCATCCAAGAAAAATAACATTGCTTTTACTACCTTTAAATTGGAATTGTTCAAAAATGAAAAAAAGAATTATCCGTATTATTCTACTTTTAGTATCAACCCTTATTTTGGTGTTGTTCATAAGTACTTTTGCAATTCAATTCTTTACTTCTGGGAAAACATTTTATACCCTAAAAAACATTCCAAAAAATAAGGTTGGTTTGATTTTGGGTACTTCAAACCGACTCATCTCTGGAAAACCAAATCCCTATTATCACAATCGTATTTCTGCAACAGTTAGGCTATACAATGCAGGGAAAATTGAATATATTTTAGTAAGTGGTGATAATGCCACCCTGTACTACAATGAACCTTACACCATAAAAAAAGACTTAATCAAGGCCGGAATCCCTGAAGAAAAGATTTTCTTGGACTATGCAGGGTTCAGAACCCTTGATTCCATGGTAAGGGCCAAATACGTTTTTGGATTGGATAGCGTTACTGTTATTTCCCAAAAATTTCACAATGAGCGCGCCATTTTTTTAGCTGAAAGAAAAGGACTCCATGCCATTGGATTTAACGCTGAAGACATCACTGGTAGTGATGGGATAAAGGTCCAACTCAGGGAATATTTTGCTAGGGTTAAAGTATTCATTGACCTTACATTTAACACCCAACCAAAATTTTATGGGAAGAAAATAGAAATCAAATAATTGATACTTCCCTTCATTACTTCTACCAAAGAATTTTCAGAACAACTCTTTAAAAAATAGTACATTAGGGGGCATTAGCCAACCATACCCATAATGACCAAACTAAATATCCTAATTAAAAACCTAGGCCCTGGCCTCCTATTTGCCAGCATGGCCATAGGTACTTCTCATTTAGTACTCTCTACCAAAGCCGGTGCTCAATATGGATGGATCATGGTTATCCCAATCATCCTTGCCAACGTATTAAAATATCCATTCTTTGAATTTGGGGTCCGCTATACCAACGTGACCAATAAGACATTGATTGAAGGCTATCTCAATAGAGGTAAGGGGTATCTGTGGTTCTATGCCTTTATTACCTTAATATCTACCTTCACTATTTTGGCCACCCTCTACGTGGTTACTTCCGGACTCTTTATCAACCTTTTTAAGATTCCCAATGCATCGGTAGCTCTAGTAGCCCTTGGACTTTTTGCATTCATAAGCGCACTCCTAATTATAGGTAAATACAAGTTTCTAGAGTCTTCCTTGAAATTTGTGATTTCCATTCTTTTTATAGCGCTCATCATAACAACTACTATGGTTGTCTTTAAAGGTAGTATTGCACCATCTGAAGATTTTGTTCCCCTCCCCATCTTTAATGAAGTAGGCATCTTATTTTTAATAGGCCTTGTGGGCTGGATGCCAACTGCTGTGGAAGCTTCTAGTTGGATAAGCCTTTGGAGTCTAGAAAAGTTTAAAATCACCAACAACAAATTATCATTAAAAGAAGCGCTTCAAGAATTCAATGTAGGATATCTTTTGACTGGAATCCTTGCCATCTTTTTTATGATCATAGGGTGGATGACCCTTTATGGTTCCAATACAATAATTAGTGGTAATGCAGTAGCTTTTTCTGACCAATTGATATTAATGTTCACTACCCATATTGGAAAGTGGACGTATGTCTTTATCGCTACAGCGGCATTTGCCACCATGTTCAGCACCTGTATGACAGCTCATGACGCGCTGGCTCGAGTAAGTCTGGATATTATTGGCCTTTTATCACCTAAAACCAAACCCAACAAAATGCAATTTGCCCTTGCCGTAATAGTATTATCACTTGTAAACTTTGTAGTCATTACCGCATTTAGTGCTAATATGGGTAAACTTGTTGCCATGGCCACTTTTGTTTCCTTTGTCCTAGCTCCCATTATTGGATATATGAACCTTAAGAATGTAATAAGTGAAGATTTACCGGTATCGGAACAACCCGGAAAGGGCTTAAGAATACTGACCTATTTAGGCATCCTTTTTCTTAGCTTTTTTGCAATCTATTACTGCTGGATGATCTTTTTTTAATAAAGGAATATAACACAAAAGCTATAGTTTGCAAAAGACTTAACAGCATAAACTTGCCATTGTCACTTCAATTTAAGACCTTTGCAACCTAAAGTGTGATAGTATGAGATTGATCAGCGTTATAAGAAAAACAAGAAACGAAAGAAGGTACACCAAAAAAATGGGTAACTTTTATACCAAGGTGACCTATATTAAAAAAGTGATTTTAGGTATCCCAGTGCGCACCCTGCACAAATATCGCGAGACCTATTACGGTAAGGTAAAGGATTGCGAAACCTGTAATCTTGCCAAATAATTTTCCTAGTATATAGTTTTGTAGTTCAATACTACAATCAATGATCTTTCATTCTGTTGGTGCAACATATCCAAACAGAACACCCCATTGCTGCAATTATTGGTGATCTTCTCTTCACCATAACCCACGGTAAACAAGACACTATCATTGGCAACTCCATTTTGGAGCAAATACATTTTGATTGCTTCTGAACGATCTTGGGATAATTTTAAATTATAACTATTGCTTCCCCTACTATCGGTATGTGTTTCTATGCGCAATTGAAGCTTTGGAAACTTGTTCACTGCATCTACCACTTTGTCCAGTTCCATCTTAATTTCAGGGGTGATTTCACTTCTGCCCTTCCCAAAATAAAACTTTTTCAGTTTTAAAACGGTTTGGTTTTCTTTCTCTTCCACAACATCCTCCAAAGCCTTCACACCAATATTGAATTCATTTAGTTGTAAGTTCTCCAATTCCTCACCCTGATATGTCTCCAAATAAGTAGAGTGTCTGTTCTTGGATGCTTCTACGGTAATAACGTTATGGAAAGGCACCTCTACATAGTAAGCGCCATCTTGATTGGAATACAGGTCCTTAATAAGGGTACTATCCTTATCCAACAATCGTATATGCGCATTTTGGATCCCTTGATTTGTTGCGAGGTTCACAACCCTACCTTTTACGGCAAAAGTCTTCAGCCCAAGTGGCTCCTTAGAGCTAAACGTATAGATATCATCATTTCCTTTACCGCCAGCGCGATTGGAAGCAAAATAGCCTAACAGACCATCGGTTCCATTTTCCCTGATTATCAAACCAAAATCATCGGAAGTAGAATTGATACCACTTCCCAGATTAACCGGAATACTGAAATCATCATTGGATTTAATGTTTGTCTTGTACACATCCATCCCTCCCATTCCATAAAAAATATCCGAAGAGAAATACAGACTGTTATCAAATATATAGGGAGCTATTTCATTTCCCGCCGTATTTATCCTAGGTCCCAGATTAATTGGGGAGGACATAATCTGCCCATTGTTGGTGTACACAAAGTAGATATCAGTGCCTCCATACCCTTGAGGGAAATCAGCGACAAAAAATAGTTTTCCAGTAGTGTATTCAAAGAATGGATAGTAAAATGATTTGCTCAAATCCCTCAATAAAAATTTAAAGACCCCATTCTGATCTACCATTCCCAATGAGAGTGCATTTTTACCATTTTCATCAAAAGAAAGTTCATCCCCTTCTGCATTGGAAAGAATATAAAATACACTTTTCAATTCTTTGGAATAGTAAGGTGTGGCCTCATGGAAGATAGTTTCCGGAATTTTATCAAAAGATTGTGAAACCAAAACATCACCATCCTGTTCTATCCTTCCGATCATGATATCCATATAGGACTCCCCGGAAGGTGCATATTTTTCTTTTATATTTTCATTTCTTGCACTTGTGTAAAGTAATCGATCATCATAAAAAGTTGGAGAGAAATCGCCTTGTGGACTATTGGTTCTAAGATTAAACACCTCAATCCCATTTTCTGTTTGTGTTCTTAAAAGTTCTCGATTGAAATCATAATTCTCAATAATTTCTGAAGGAAACACCTTTTTCCTTGTCTCCAAAAAGGTAGCAACCCTTTCTCTGCCATCTACTTTGGATATGGATTGCAGCATCTTATTGAAATAAGAATTGGACATAGTGGTATCTTTCTTAAATATATCCATGTAAATTTCTCCCGACCTTTTGAAATCCCCAGTCTTAAAATAAGCATCGGCCAGGTTTAAATATTGTTGTGTGCCCAGCTTATTTTTACGCATCTCTATTTGATACTGCTTAATGGCATCCTGATAAGCATACTCAAAGAAAAGAACATCCCCTTTTGAAGTCTTGTCCTGGGCCGTTGATAGAGTTGTTATTAATAAGAAAACTATAAGTGCTCTTAATTTCATGTTCAATTACTTTTTAGAAAAATCTTGGGGTATCAATTTGTTTTGGTTTGCCTTTGGCATTTTTCTCTTTATCCTGCTTTGTACTGCCTTTACCTAAATAAAATTTTAATATGATCTCATGGGAACCGCTATTGTATTGTCCCAAGCCATTGGTGTTGTAATCATAGGAATACCCTACAAAAGTACCACTGGAGACTTGAAATCCTGCAAGTCCGCTTACAGCATTATCCACTCTATAGGAAGCACCAACAGTAAAGACATCATTGATTAAAAAGTTGGAGGAGACATTAATATTAAGAGGTAACCCATTAACATAGTTTAGTAAAAAAGCAGGTTTTAACTTAAGATTTTCTGATAGATCAAAAACATAGCCCCCAATAAAGTTAAACTGCATTTTATCATCCACAATTGTGGACACCTCTTCATTGTAAATGCCGCTGGTCAAAAAATTGGGAATGGACAATCCTGTATACCAATTGTCGGCATATAAAAATGCCCCGGCTCCTATGGTCGGATAAAAGTTACTAATATTAGTATCGTTCAACAAAGGTTCATTGGTATTTTCAAAGGTTCCTTTAGAAAAATCCACATTCAAAAAGGACCCCCCTGCATCCAAACCAAAGGACAATTTGGTGTCATCGGAAAATTGTACCTGATAGGAATACGCTATGTCCACAAAGGTTTGTGTAGATGGGCCCAATTGATCATTGACCACATTAAAACCCAAACCATTTTTTTCGTTTGCCATAGGAATATTCAATCCAAAGCGCATAGTCCTTGGCGCCCCCTCTATATCTATCCACTGGGCTCTGTATAAGCCTGCAATTTCTGCATTTTCAACAGTGGCCGCATAGGCAGGGTTAAAACTTCCAATATTGTACATGTATTGGGTGTATTGTGGTTCTTTTTGTCCAACAACGGTAAAGGTTACCAATAGTGATAGTATGCAAAAAAATAAAATATTTCTGTTCCCCATTTTGAGTCTGCTGTAAACCATATTCCTAATTATCTTATAATTTGGATCCATCCTTTTCTGACCTCAGAACCATCGCCCAGGTCCAAGATGTAAAAATAGGTGCCTTTTGGCAGTTGTCCGTTCTTGCCCTCACCGGCCCATGTATTGTCGTATCCGGTCACAGCAAAAACTTGGTTGCCATAACGGTCAAATATTTCCAAAGTATTATTTGGGTAGTCCGATATATCTTTGATCCTCAACAAATCATTTATCCCGTCACCATTGGGCGAGAACTGGTTAAAGATAAAACCCGGCTCATCACTGGAGCGCGGGTCAACTTCTACTGATACCGTACTTGTGTTATTGGTACTATTTCCATCTTCTGGAAAGGAACTCACCAAGGATACTGTATTTAGAAAAGTCCCTTCTCCGGGAACCGTGACCGTAATATTCAGCCTGGCCACTTCATCAGGTGCCATGGCCATTAGGCTCCATCTGCCCGTAACTTCATCATAGCTTCCATTGGAGGCACTGTTAGATACGTATTGAAAACCATTGACCTGTTCTCCAACAAGATCATTGATGACCACATCCGTTACCGTTATCTGGCTCAGATTTGTCAAGGTGATGGTAAAAACAATCTCGCTTCCCTCTGAAGGATTGGCTTTATTGACTGATTTTTCAAGCTGTAGGTCAATGGTACAAGCCGCTGATATATTAGGGATACAGGCATCCGTATTGGCAGGATCCACTTGATCCACTACCCCATCATTGTCCGTATCCAAAATATTTGAATCCAAGGCATCTATGATGCCGTCCCCGTCCCCATCCAAGGGATTGGCGATATCATCTCCTACTTCTGTACCATCATCAATTCCATCCCCATCCGTATCTGGATTATTAGGATCGGTGCCCAAAGTGGTCTCCTCTCCGTCCAACAACCCATCGTTATCTGAATCTACCGTACAGGAGATCACGCTTATGGTAACAGAGACCGAATCATTGGTACAGGGTGCCTGGGCCCCTGTAGTAGTATAGGTAAATATATAATCGCCATCGGCCAAGCCTTCAAAATCCACGATATTATCCGTTCCTATCCCCACACTTCCCACAGGACCTGAAGAATAGCTCCACACCCCGGCATCCGCAGCGGTAAGGGTATCATCTAGATCCAAAGTGGTGGGTCCGCCCGCAGCTACACTACAAGAGCCTATGTCGGTGGCAATACCTGCTGAAGGGGTCTCATTGATGGTTGCCACCACAGCCACCCTTGCCGAAGGACAGCCATTGGCGGTTGCCTCTACATAATAGGTCGTGGTAGCCGTTAACAACGGGGTCGTAAAACTTTCTCCCGTGGCTTCGCTTACCCCTCCTGTAGGGGTGGTAAACCAGCTGATAGTGCCCTCGGTAAACGTGGCTGCCAATACCACAGAACCTTCGCCGCATATATCGGCAGGGGTGGTAGAAGTAAGGGTTGGACTGGTATTGAATTCCAAAGTCACCTCCAAGGCCGGACTGGCACAGTTGTTGGCATCGTCATAGAAAAACCCATAATAGGTCCCTGGAAAATCCAAATTTACAACGGAGTTCAACAAGTGCGCAGCGGTATCCAAAAGATCCAGGTTGTTGGTGGTCCAGGTCAATACCGAGCCTGCAGGAACCGTGCTATTGGTATAGGCCTCTAGGTCCTGTTCCACGGCATCGCAAAATACGGTCTCCACCAAGGGGTCCAATACGGGAGCCACTCCGCCTGCCGGACAGGTTTCGTCATCCACGATGGTCCCTATTCCTTCCCCATCGCCAATACTTACCAAAGGATTGTCCGTGCTTGTTAAAGTAACGGTAAAGGTTTCATCATTTTGTTCAACTATATCTGGTGGACCATTATTTATAGGTACTGAAATTGTTTGAATCTCCCCATTGGTCCCTGCGAATGATAAACTGCCATTTGTGGTTGTATAATCCGCTCCAGCTACTGCGGATCCATCTGTTGTGATATAACTGACAGTAAACCCTCCAGGAACAATACCGGTCAAGGTCACAGAAAAATCTGCAGTACCATCTTGCTCATTCACTATTACATCATCTATGATTACATTAGCGGAATCATCATCTGTAATATTTATAATTCCTTGGTCATCTGCTATAATGACTGTACCTATACTTATCAGATTAGTGAGATTTACAAAAATAGTTTCACTAGGTTCAACTAAAACATCAATATTGTTTATCGTCACTGTAATATTTTGGATCTCCCCATTTATACCAGAAAAAGTCAACGTTCCACTAGCGGAGGTATAGTCTGAGACTGCAGTGGCAGTTCCATTAGCTGTAGCATAATCTACAGTAAAGCTATTTGTGACATTTCCAGTTAGAGTTACTCCCAATGTTGCGGTTCCTAAACCTTCATTAACAGTTACATTATTTATAGCTAGACTTGCCGTATCATTATCACTGTTAATCACCGTAACATCAGCCACATCCCCAGCGTCCAAGCCATTATAATTAGGGTCTACCGAAGTAACATCTCCAGTAACAATGGTATAGGTAATAGGACCATCTACCACGGCTCCGTCATCAACACCAGTAACCGTAACGGTCACCCCTGTTTGCCAATTCGCAGAGGTCAATACAACAATAGCCGCTACCGTTCCTTCTGCCGTATTACTACTACTTAATGGAATGGTAACATCGGCAGAGGGCTGACTGTCCAGAGAAACCGTAAAAGTTGCCGTTCCACCAGCTTCTGAGGTATTGCCACTGATGGCACCTACATTAACACCCACGCTATCATCATCTGCATTGGAAACACTCACAGTTTGATCGGCCAACAGATCAAAATTATTATCACTGCTCGCATCTACCACACTCACTGTAACATTGTAATTTATAGTGCCGTCAACTATATTGTCATTCACAGGGGTAACAGAAACTATTTGTGCATTATTATAATTACCAGAATTAAAGGTCAATGTAGCAGGAGAGACGGTCCCTTCAGAAGTATCCCCAGAGGTTATGGAAAACACTACATTACTAGTTGGGGCCGAATTCAAAACAACTGAAAAGGTCTGAGATCCCGCTGCCTCTGATGTATTTAATGTTAGAGGGGTAACCGTGTAACCTGCATTGTCGTTGTCAGCTATGTTCACCGTTGCACTGTTGTCCGGAGAGGCCGCAACAGCGTAGTCCGTGCC
>JBLGAT010000094.1:0-10205 GCA_047612485.1 Psychroserpens sp. | reverse complement strand
TAGCTTTAAGAAAACTAGCCCTTAACTCTAATTTAGAGGAATATTTTGACCATAAATCGGCAGCTGATTTTTGATATACCTAAAAATATCTTCCTTGGATTTCCAAGTAAAAAGCCATTCACATAAAACAGTATTAGACACCTCATTTAAGGAGAAGCTACTTAGTGTATCAATATAAAATACGGATTAAAAATGATAAAAGGCATCCTCCAGATGTTCCAACTTAAATTTTCCTTGTTGTTTGAAGATGGTGATTATGTCGAAACGGACCGAAACATCCAAATCGTTTACTACTACATAATGATCAGAGGCCATGACCAATAATTGTTGTTTTTTAGTGGTAACCGTATCCGCAATATTCGCAATGAAATTGGTACTTCTGGATTTCACCTCTATAATCGCCAAATCGTTCCCTTTTAAAGCTACAATATCAATTTCTGCTTTTAAATATCTGTAATTTCGATCTTTAATTATATAGCCATGTTGTACCAGATGATCAGCAGCAATTTGCTCTCCTACCTTACCAAACTCATTATGCTTCCCCATAAAATATTCTTTAAATCCTAAAATTAAGTGTAGTTGGTCGAAAATATAGGCCTTTCACCGTCTAAATAATTTTTATGCACGTAATTTAAATGTTAAATAATCCAATTTAGCTCATTGCTAATACTATACAATAGCATTTATACGTTTATTAGTATCCCCAAAACTATGAACCTAGATACCAACGCCCCAAATACCATGGAATTCTTTATTAATTGTAATACCTCTAGTTTAGCGACCTATACTGCACCCTTGGATAAAATAAAGGCTGCACACTTGTATAGACGACTGGGGTTTAGTGCGTCTGTTCAAACCATAGATCAGACCGTAGAACAATCTGCTACAGCCTTAGTGGACAGTTTGATCAATGATGCCCTGAACATGCCGCCACTGGCAGCACCTGCGTGGGCCGACTGGAACAATAGCAACTACCCCGAGGATGACGACGCAAGGCGCGCCTTGCGAAATACCCAAATTGGGGAATGGAAATTGGGCTATGCCAATGGCTTGATCAACAATAACCTTAGAGACCGACTCAGTTTTTTCTGGAGCAATCATTTTGTGACGGAATTGGATGTGTACGACTGTAATTCCTTCCTTTATTATTATACGGACTGTTTACAGCGAAACGCTCTAGGCAACTTTAAGACCTTTGTACAAGAAATAGGTCTTACCAGTGCCATGTTGTTCTATTTGGACGGAGCTTATAACAATAACAACCGACCCAATGAAAACTATGCCCGTGAGCTCTACGAACTTTTTTCGCTAGGTGAGGGCAATGGGTATACAGAACAGGATATTATAGAAACCGCAAGGGCGCTGACCGGATATGTGGAAAGGGGAGAAATTGGGTGTACCCAAGTGACTTTTGATCCCACCAAACACGATACTGGAAGTAAGACCATATTGGGACAGACCGGAAATTGGGGATATGATGATGTTATCAATATTCTCTTCCAACAAAGGCCCAATGAAATAGCGCAATATATTTGTAGAAAACTCTATGAGTTCTTTGTACACCCGGACTCCAAGGATGATGCGGGAAATGCCCAGACCATAATAGAGGGAATGGCAACAACGATGGTCTCAAATAATTTTGAGATTGCCCCAGTACTATCGCAATTGTTCAAAAGCCAGCATTTTTTTGATGATGAGGCCATTGGAGTCATTATCAAAAGTCCTTATGATCTGTTTTTGAATTTACTAAAAGAAACAGGTTTCTTTTATGACGATAGTGTAATGAGCCAAATTATTGAGACGACCAGAATGCTGAGTCAAGAGCTTTTTGACCCTGTGGATGTGGCTGGTTGGCAAAGGGACAGAACGTGGATAAACACCAATTTCATGATCGGAAGGTGGCTCTCCCTAGAGTTTATGCTTGATGGCTTCTATGGCTATAATACCGAACAGTTCCGAGCTTTTGCCATGGCCGTTGTAGGTCCAGGTAATAGTGGCACCAGTAATCCAAGGATTGTGGTAGAAGCCATAGTGAACAAAATGACCCCAAAAGGATTATTGACGGAGGCAGATTTTGAAAATGCCCTTTCCGCATTTACGATAGAAGATGTTCCCCAAGAATACTACGGTCCCGATTATATAGACGGAGGACTGGGCCTTTGGATGTTGGACATCAGTCCGGAAGTACCCTTCCAAGTTTATCTTTTGTTACAACATCTTGCCAGACAACCAGAATTCGAATTAAAATAACACCTACCACCATGTGCAATAATATCCATATCCCCATACACCACCATAACGATAAAGACGACCACGACCATGAACACAAATTCTGGAGTAGACGTTCCTTCATGCAGGCCCTAGGGATTGCAGGATCCGGATCTATGATGTTGGGAAGCAATTTCCTTACTGCCTCGGCCCCATCCCCTTTGACAGCCGCCATCAATATGGCGGAAACGGACAATATTCTTATCCTTATACGATTGTCCGGTGGAAACGATGGACTCAGTACGGTTGTTCCCATTGAACAATACGACGCCTATGCCAATGCAAGGCCCAATATTTACATTCCAGAAAGTAAGATCTTAAAGCTTACCGATGAATTTGGGGTGCCTTCCTATATGAAATCCTTACAGCCCATGTGGGAAGAAGGACAGTTCAAGGCCGTTCACGGCGTCGGATACGAAGGACAGAGCCTCTCCCATTTTACGGGCTCCGATATCTTTTCCAATACCGATTTGACCACTACTGGTTTTAGTGGCTTGAATACCGGTTGGATGGGACGTCATTTTGAAAACATATATCCAGATTATTTGGTAAACCCCCCAGAATCGCCTGCGGCCATTCAAATTGGTCAGTTTGGTAGTTTGGTATTCCAAGGCGACGAAACCAATTATGCCTTTGTGACCAATAACATAGATCAATTGGAGCAAATCGCGGAAACAGGACAGCAATACAGCTTGGACGATACCTTGTTCAATAACTGTATGTATGGAGACCAATTGAAGTTTCTTAGGGGAGTAGCCAATACCACTTATGAATATTCAGGTAAGATCCATGCGGCCTATGAAAGAGGGCAAAATCAAGTAGAATACCAAAACAATGGCTTTGCACGTCAATTGGCACTTTTGGCCCGTTTGATCAAAGGAAATTTGGGCACCAAGGTCTATATGATCTCCATGGGTGGTTTTGATACCCACGGAAACCAGCCTTTGGCCCATGAAAGGTTAATGACAAACCTATCCGTTGCCATTGACAATTTCTACGACGATTTGGGCTTCACCCAACAAGATGATAAAGTATTGAGTATGACCTTCTCAGAATTTGGAAGAAGGATTTTTGAAAATGGATCCAACGGCACCGATCATGGAAAAGCTGCTCCTACCCTGTTTTTTGGATCAGGGCTTAATGGCAGTGCCTTTGTTGGCGATCACCCCACTTTGGACAGTCCTGATGGACGAGGGAATCTGGAATATACAATGGACTTTAGGGATCTCTATGCCACCGTTTTGGCAGAATGGTTGTGTGTGCCTATACCCTTGGTGGAACAGCATTTATTAAACCACCCTTACGCTCCGGTAAATCTTGGGTTCAATTGTAGTGGCGTGGACTTTCCGGATATCGTATATAGTGACGGAGACCCGACCCTTCCAACGCCCGTGGGAGAAAATCCACCACCTGAATTAGTGAACGCCATTGTACACAAGCCTTTTTACCCTACCAAAGAGGCCCCACATATCTATTTGGAAATGCCCTTTAGCGCCCATGTTGATATCCAGTTATACAATATTCTAGGTCAAAACCTAGGGACAGTATTCAATGAAATAATGATGGAAGGATCGACAGAAATAAACATTCGGGACCGGATGACACTTCCCTTGGCCGCTGGTAAATACATTTATAGAATACAAGTACAGGATCAAAAAATGAGTAAATCAATTGTGGTCGTATAAACTACCTACTTATAACAAAGGCCTTCTGTTCCAATGCTATTCCGTTTAAGATGACGATAGCTGGCAGAAGGCTTTTCTTTTTTGGGTCTTTGTAGGTTGCACCCTGACAAAAATCTTTATTTTTGTGCCCAAATTCATATTTGATGTCTCAGAATCAAGAAAGTCCAGCTAGATACACCATTACAGCAGCCCTACCTTATACCAACGGTCCAATCCATATTGGCCATTTGGCGGGGGTTTATGTACCTGCGGATATATACTCCCGTTACTTGCGCTTAACAGGAAAAGACGTTGCCTTTGTTTGCGGCAGTGACGAACATGGGGTGGCCATTTCCATGAAGGCCAAAAAAGAAGGCGTGACCCCACAAGAGGTCATTGATAAATACCATGGCATCATCAAACAATCATTTAAAGATTTTGGGATCTCTTTTGATAACTACTCTAGGACATCTGCAAAAGTGCACCACGATACCGCATCTGATTTCTTTAAGACCCTCTACAAAAAAGGGGATTTTATTGAAGAGGTTACAGAACAATTATATGACGCCGAGGCCAAGCAATTTTTAGCAGACCGCTTTGTAACGGGGACATGTCCCAAATGTGGACATGAGGAAGCTTATGGCGACCAATGTGAGAATTGTGGCTCTACCTTGAACGCAACAGATCTTATCAATCCTAAATCCACTATTTCGGGTGGCGTGCCCACCATGAAGAAAACCAAACACTGGTTTTTGCCTCTGGACAGGTATGAGGACTTCCTAAAAGAATGGATTTTAGAGGAACACAAGAGCGACTGGAAACCCAATGTTTATGGGCAATGTAAATCCTGGATCGATGATGGACTGAAACCAAGAGCTGTAACGCGAGATCTGGATTGGGGTATTCCTGTTCCCGTTGAAGGTGGTGAAGGAAAGGTCCTCTATGTCTGGTTTGATGCCCCTATAGGCTATATTTCATCCACTAAGGAATGGGCCGCAAGGGAAGGGAAAGACTGGGAGCCGTATTGGAAGGCCAAGGACACTAAATTGGTGCATTTTATAGGGAAGGACAATATTGTTTTCCATTGCATCATTTTCCCGAGTATGCTAAAGGCCCATGGGGATTATATCTTACCGGAAAATGTCCCTGCCAATGAGTTTTTGAATTTGGAGGGCAACAAATTATCCACGTCCAAAAACTGGGCCGTATGGTTGCACGAGTATCTGGTAGATTTCCCGGATATGCAAGATGTACTCCGATATACGCTAACCGCCAATGCCCCAGAGACCAAGGACAATGATTTTACCTGGAAAGACCTTCAGGCAAAAAACAATAACGAACTCGTTGCCATATTTGGAAATTTCATCAACCGCGTAGTGGTATTGACCAATAAATATTATGACGGCATGGTTCCTAGCCCATCCGCTTTCACGGATGTGGATAAAGAAACCTTGGCCGAGCTTCAAAAATACCCCTCTATTCTCTCCAATTCCATTGAACGGTACCGTTTTCGCGAAGCCAGTCAGGAATTAATGAACTTAGCTCGTTTAGGAAATAAGTATCTTGCAGATGAAGAGCCATGGAAAGTAATCAAACAGGATGAGGAAAGGGTGAAGACCATTATGTACGTAGCCCTACAGATTGCTTCTGCCCTGGCGATACTAAGTGAGCCGTTCTTGCCTTTTACGGCCACAAAACTTAAAAATATGTTGGCCCTTGATGGGGATTTGGAATGGAACGATGTTGGGACAAAAGAAGATCTTTTGCCCGCCGGACACCAAATCAACAAAGGGGAACTATTGTACAGTAAAATAGAGGACGAAACCATACAAAAACAATTGGATAAATTGGAAGCTACAAAAAAAGCCAACGAGCAGATGAACAAGGAAGCAACACCGCAAAAGGACACCATCACCTTTGACGATTTCACAAAATTGGACATGCGTGTGGGAACAATCGTAGAGGCAGTAAAAATGCCCAAGGCCAAAAAATTACTGGTATTGAAAGTGGATACCGGTTTGGATATCCGCACCATTGTTTCAGGGATAGCGGAAAGCTTTACCCCAGAGGAGATCATCGGAAAAAAAGTAACCGTTCTGGTGAATTTGGCACCTAGGACCCTAAGGGGAGTAGACAGTGAAGGCATGATCCTGATGACCGAAAATAGTGATGGTAACCTGGTTTTCGTAAACCCGGACACTGATGGTGTTGGAAATGGGGAAACTATAAATTAACTTTTTATATATTATCCTCTCGAGCGCAGTCGAGAGGTTTTATTTTCAATACATCATGCTTTTTAATAATCTTATACTATTATTAAAAGTTACAAGAATTAATTTACACTCTAGAGGTACCCTCGAGCGGAGTCGAGAGGTTTTGAACCAACATCGAGGTCTCGACTGCGCTCGACCGGACAATTCTAAATGAAGTCTAGTTTTGTTAGAGTCGAAAAGACAGATCGGACAAGGCCTAAAAAAGTCGGTTTTGAACGAAGTTGAAAGGTTCATGAAAACTCGAAATAAACTAAATTGCAATTCCAATTTCCCTCAAGCGGAGTATAGAGGTTATCAAACGAATTAAGTAAATTTGAATTCCGATGTCTGGTCGAGCGCAGTCGAGACCTTGTCACTGGCACAAAAATAAACTCTTGTTGCGCCTGAACTTATAAAAAATTAAATGACCCTTGTTCCCTACATTGCCAAACACACCCAACTGCCTATAAAAAGTATAGAGAACACGGTGGCCCTCCTGAACGAGGATTGTACGGTGCCCTTTATATCACGCTACCGTAAAGAACGAACCGGAAACTTGGACGAAGTGCAGATCGGGGATATTGTCACCTTTAAGGCCCAGTTTGAAGCGTTGGAAAAACGCAAAAAGGCTATTCTGAAAGCCTTGGAGGAGCAGGAAGTACTGACTTCTGAGCTCAAAAAAACCATTCAAGCCACTGAGGACCTTGTTACTCTGGAGGATCTCTACCTCCCCTTTAAAAAGAGCAGAAAGACCAAGGCAGAAACGGCCAGAAAAAATGGTCTGGAGCCATTGGCCAAAATCATCATGGCCCAGAATGCAGATAAAATAGAGCATATTGCCTCCAAATACGTGACCAATGATGTCCCAAACGAGGATGAGGCCCTCGAAGGTGCCCGACACATCATTTCGGAATGGATCAATGAACGACTGGACATAAGAAACCAGATCCGCCACCAATTGGAAAAGTTTGCACAGATTAACACCAAGGTCATCGCCACAAAGAAAGAAGATGAAAAGGCTCAAAAATTTAGGGATTATTTTGAATGGAGCGAATCTTTGGGCAGGTGTCCCTCCCATCGTCTTTTGGCCATTCTTAGAGCCGAAAACGAAGGTTTTATTCGGGTAAAAATTGAAATTGAAAAGGCCAAGGCCATCTCTAAAATAGAGGACCGCATTATTAAATCGAGCAATTCCTGTTCGGCACAAATTAAATTAGCGGTGCAAGATGCCTATAAACGCCTGTTGTTACCCTCCCTTTCCAATGAAACCTTAAAAGCGGCCAAGGACAAGGCCGATGAAGCGGCCATTAGTGTTTTCTCAAAAAATCTTAAACAACTTTTGTTGGGCTCTCCTTTGGGAGAAAAGCGGATATTGGCCATTGACCCAGGATTTAGGTCTGGCTGCAAAGTGGTTTGCTTAAGTGCCCAGGGAGATCTGGAACACAATGAGACCATCTACCCCCATGCCCCTCAAAATGACGCCACTGGGGCTATTAAAAAAATCAGCTCTTTGACCGATGCCCATAAAATCGAGGCCATTGCCATTGGCAACGGAACGGCCTCCAGGGAAACGGAACAGCTGATCAAACGCATCCAATTTAAAAACCCGATAGAGGTCTTTGTGGTCAGCGAGGCAGGGGCCTCTATCTATTCGGCTTCCAAAATTGCCAGGGATGAATTTCCCAATTATGATGTTACAGTCCGGGGTGCGGTCTCCATAGGGAGACGCTTGGCCGATCCTTTGGCCGAATTGGTAAAGATAGACGCCAAATCTATAGGTGTGGGACAGTACCAACATGATGTGGACCAGACCAAACTGAAAAATTCCCTTGATACCGTTGTGGAAAGTTGTGTGAATTTTGTGGGGGTCAACATCAATACCGCTAGTACGTCCCTATTGAGCTACGTCTCGGGGATAGGCCCAAAACTGGCAGAAAATATTGTAGCCCATAGAAATGAAAATGGTCCGTTCCCCAGTAGGGCGGCCATAAAAAAGGTGCCGCGTTTGGGAGAAAAGGCCTTTGAGCAAGGAGCCGCCTTCCTGCGTATCAAAAACGCCAAGAATCCGCTGGACGACTCAGCGGTGCACCCAGAGAGCTATGCCATTGTACAACAAATGACCAAGGACAAGGGTGTTGCCATATCGGAGCTCATCGGGAACAAAAAGGAATTACAGACCATTGATCTAAAGGCATACACCACAGATACCATAGGGTTACCAACCCTTCAAGATATCATTCAAGAATTGGAAAAACCGGGGCTGGACTTGCGTGAAAAAGCGAAAGTATTCACCTTCAACCAACATATAAAAACCATAACCGATTTAAAGGAAGGCCAGTTGTTGCCGGGGATCGTGAATAATATCACCAATTTTGGTTGCTTCGTTGATGTAGGGATAAAAGAAAGTGGCCTTATCCATATATCCAACCTATCCGATACTTTTGTGAAGGACGTCAATGAACATGTGAGCCTTCACCAACAGGTCATCGTTAAGGTATTGGAGGTTGATGTTCCCCGAAAAAGGATACAATTGGCATTGCACAAATAATTATTGAAGTTTCCCCTCATCACAGCATATGTTTAAAATTGCCCATCACCCCATATATACCCATCCCCTTCCCAAGGGGCATCGATTTCCCATGGAGAAATATGAGCTTCTCCCGCAGCAATTGATTTTGGAAGGCACCTGCACTCCCAGCGATTTCTTTGAGCCCGATATTCCCAATGACAAATATATTGTGGCCGTTCATGAGCCCGATTATTTCTATGACCTCCTCAACATGAAGATCCCGCCTAGGGAAGCCCGGAAAATAGGATTTCCATTAAACGAAGATCTGGTGCTACGGGAAAGGATCATTGCCGATGGGACCATGAAGGGATGTGAGTATGCATTGGAGCATGGCATTGCTATGAACATTGCCGGAGGAACCCACCACGCTTATACAAATCGGGGGGAAGCATTTTGTATGCTCAACGACCAGGCCATTGGTGCCCGCTATCTTCAGGCCAAAGGCCTGGCGAAAAAAATAATGATTGTTGACCTCGATGTGCACCAAGGTAATGGTACCGCTGAAATTTTCAAGGATGACCCTTCAGTCTTTACCTTTTCCATGCATGGGGCAGAGAATTATCCCTTTCGGAAAGAAAAATCTGATTTGGATATAGCCTTAAAGAAAGGCACAACGGACAAAGAATATTTATCAATATTAAAGGAAACCCTTCCAAAATTATTAAAAAAAGTGCAGCCCGATTTTATCTTTTACCTCTGTGGTGTTGATATTCTGGAAACAGACAAGTTGGGCACTTTAGCCCTTACTGTGGCCGGATGTAAAAAAAGGGACCTGTTTGTTTTGGAAACCTGCAATAAAAATATGCTCCCGGTTCAATGTTCTATGGGCGGCGGATATTCCCCAGATCTAAAAACGATTATTGACGCCCATGCCAACACCTTTCGTGTGGCAAAAGAACTCTATTTTTGAAATATAAAAAAGCGCCCGGCTATGAAGAAAATTTTTATTTTAACCCTATTACTGTCTTCCCTCAACATTTTTGGGCAAGATTTGGATACCGCCCCTGATGACAAAAGATGGAATATGTTCACCTACGACATGGGCAATATCTTTAAAAGTATGGGGTATTCCTTTTCTAGGCCACTTCATTGGCAGGGTAGTCAATGGCTCAACTTTGGGGAAGTAGTCACTGGTACAGGAGCACTTTACCTCATTGATGACGATACCTCCAAATTTTTTAGGAACCAGCAACAAATTGTCCCCAAGTTCTTGAGGGAATATGGCGAATTTTATGGTAACCCGGAGAACAATTATCTTGCCACGGCGGGGGTTTATCTTACTGGCTTGGCCCTTAAAAATGAAAAACTGAGAAGAACAGGGGTATTGTTGATTGCTTCTGCATCCTCTGCCGGACTATTACAGCAGGTACTAAAATCCGTAGTTGGTCGTGCCCGACCTGTAGCCGAATTGGGCAAGGACACCTTTGATCCATTTAACACAAGTAGAAATTT
>JBLGAT010000093.1:0-10443 GCA_047612485.1 Psychroserpens sp. | reverse complement strand
AGTGCCAAAGTTCTGAAGTTTTTTAAATAAAACTCCTGACATAGATCAGGGAAGGCCTAATTAATGATTAATCAAGACAATCAATGTTACTGGTGACCAATTCTATAACCGGCTCTGGAGAAATATAGGGTATGCCAAGTCCCAATCCGCGAAGAATAAAAAGTAGCCCAATCACAATAATGAATACCGGGATTAATTTTTGTATTCTTTTTCGGGCAGTACCTTTTAAAATGCCCGAAAAATAGATAGCGGTGGTCATCAAGGGAATAGTGCCCAGACCAAATAGAATCATATAGAGCGAACCGTTCCAAGGATCGCCCATGGCAATTGCCGCAAAAAGAGCCATATAGACCAAACCGCAGGGGAGGAAACCATTTAAAAATCCAATGGTCAAAAAGGTGTCCGGAGATTTTTTATGGAGCTCTTTTCCCAACCGATTTTTTATTTTTGAAAGCACCTTGAGCCAAGGTTTAGAGAAATTGTATTTTTTAAAGGTTTTATATGGAAGGAGAACAACAAGGATCATGACGATACCAATAAAAATGGATAGTTTTTGTTGCATCCCAAAAACATAAAGTCCCTTGCCCAAAAAACCAAAGACCAACCCTATGGTGCCGTAGGCCATGAGCCTTCCCAAATGGTAGATGAAGATTTGTGAGAATTTCTTATAGGAATTGCTTCTGTCCACCGGTAACAAAAAGGCAATTGGGCCACACATCCCTACACAGTGTAAGCTGCCTAAAAGTCCCAATAAGATGGCGGATAGAAGCATTTAATTGTATCGTTTTATAGAATTTTGATGCATTTTAATTTCGGGGTTATCAATTTTTAATATAGGTTAGGCTTTCCTTGTGCAAATAGGATTGGTTGTCGTATTCCATGGTAATTGTAATGTCCCATCGACCATCCAACAGGCGTTTGTCGGGTATGAGCATATGTGAATTGGATATACTGATGGGTAAATCAAAATCCAACTGCTTATTGGATGGCCTATAAAAGGACACGTTCCCTTTTATTTTTTGTGGTTCCATGGTCTCCGGAAAGAGTATGTCCCAACCAAATGTGGTCCTGTCAACACGAATCCTTGGTCTTAAGTTATTGGCATTGCGTTGGGCATCCATTTTTTTTTGATACCCCAGTTCTTCTTTATAGTATCCTTCGGTCACCAAATCATGATTGGCGTTGTTGTCCATAGTCATTCTGACCACAAAAAAAAGGATAAAGCTTATAAAAGCAATAAAGGCCAAAACTACTCCCGTTCCCCAATTTATTTTCATAATTGTATATTTAAGTTTATTTGTAACTCCTAGGAGCCAAGAACCTAGCGGTGGTTGATTCCACTAACTTTTGACCGCTGAAGATTCCTATTTTTAATTTATCCTTGTCCCCGTTCAATGCGGAATTATTTATTTCAATGAATAAAGTCCCCTCTGCCAATTGCTGAGCGGGAACATTAAAGTCATGATTTCTAACCAATATGATCTTGCCTTCGTGGGATAACAGTTCAAAGTGTACATTGGCTATATCCTTTGTAGTTTTGTTCAACAACTTATACGTATAAACATTACTGATGATATTTCCTTCCTTATGCTCATAGAGCTGTCCAGGGAGTCTAAGAATATTGGCCTCTATATCATTTCTAAGAAAAAGCATCCCGATGAAGATACCGGTCAATATGACCAAAACGGCTGAGTATCCTTTTAACCTTGGGGTGAATTTAAATTTTTCTTTTCGTTCTATATTTTCCTCGCTCGTATAACGGATAAGTCCTTTGGGTAGGTTTACTTTTTCCATGATATGATCGCATTCATCTATACAGGCCGTGCAATTGACACATTCCATTTGGGTGCCATTACGGATATCTATCCCTGTAGGGCATACATTTACACATTGGAAACAATCGATGCAATCCCCATGGCCCAAAGCCTCACGGTCTTCGTTTTTTCTAAATTTCTTTCTTCCTTTTTCACTTTCGCCCCTTTTATGGTCATAGGCTACAAGGATGGATTTGTTGTCCAACAAAACTCCTTGCATCCTCCCATAAGGGCAGGCTATAATACAAACCTGCTCCCTAAACCAAGCGAATACAAAATAGAAAACCATAGTAAAAATGGAAAGGGAAACAAGTGTACTTACATGTTGTAGCGGACCCTCAAAAACGTATTGCAATACTTTATCGCTTCCAATCAGGTAGGCCAAAAAAACATTGGCGATTAGAAAGGAAATAATTAGGAATACAGTCCATTTTAAGACTCTTTTTCTAATTTTTTCACCATTCCAGGATTGTTTTTCCAGCTTAATTTGTGCTCCCCTATCCCCATCAATTAAAAACTCAATCCTACGGAATACCATTTCCATGAAAATGGTCTGGGGACATATCCAGCCACAGAAAATACGGCCGAAAGCAACAGTAAAGAGTGCTACAAAAATAACACCCGTAATCATGGAGATGACGAACAAATGAAAATCTTGTGGCCAAAATGGGAATCCAAAAATATTGAACCTGCGTTCCAAAACGTTGAACATCAAGAATTGATTCCCATTTATTTTGATAAAGGGCGAGGATATTAGAAACAGCAAAAGGGCATAACTCACCCATTTGCGATATGTATAGAATTTGCCACTGGGTTTTTTGGGAAAAATCCAGGCGCGATTCCCTTCTTCATTGATTGTGCCAATTGAATCCCTGAAATTATCGTCCATACACTTTTATTTCCCTTTGGATATTATTAATGCCCTAAATGATATTCAATTTAGAGCAACGGTGACCGTATCCTTCTCTTGTTCATTTATCCCTTTGGGAATGGTATTCTGATTTGGCTTGTTTTCATCCATCCATAATTCTCCTTCGGCTTCTTTTGGATTGGCAGGTATTTTTCCTTCCATGGAAAGAACATAACTGGCAACTTGTGCCATTTCCAATGGTTTTAAGGTCTGTTTCCATGCAATCATCCCTTTCCCGTCCCTTCCACCTTCTGAAATGGTATGAAATATATTTTTAATGCCCCCACCCAATAGCCAATAGGGATCTGTTAAGTTGGGCCCAATTCCGCCTCCCCCATCTGCCATATGGCAGGCCACACAATTGCTTTGGAAGATGGCTTCACCGGCTTTGAGATCTGAGGGGTCTGTTAGAAACTCAACAGTGTTGATATCCACTAGGTCTTTGGCATTCTTTTTATACTCTTCTATGGCCAATTGGGCTTCCGCCACTTCCATTTCATACTCCATATTTTGGCCGGCCCCATTGAACACATGGTAGCGGGCAAGATAAATAACCCCAAACACAATGGTCGCATAAAACATATATACCCACCAAGGTGGCATATCGTTATCCAGTTCCCTAATGCCATCGTAATTATGATCTAGGATAATCTCACCCTCCTCTTCAATGGGCTTATTTCCTGTAAGCTTTTGGTACCATTTTTTAGCCCATGTCCATTCCCATGTTTTGGATTTAGTGGCCAAGTAGCGCTCTTTTGCTTTTTCGGGCAGGGTTTGGAACATTACATTCTCTATAGATTGTAAAATAAGTTCCATGGCTATCAAAATCATCAAGACCAACAATAAAAACAGCTGAGTAATAGGATAGGCGATGATGGCTAGCTGATTTCCGGAATCTATGACATACTCCATCAATCCTAAGATGATAAAGAAAAACAAGGGGATACGAATCCACCAAGGCGACATATTTTTCATAGTGTTTGGTTGTTTTGGTTGGTGTCCTCTTCTAAGGGTATTCTACTTACCTCCGTGATATGTTCTTTTGAGGCCGTGAATACCCACCAAAAAAGGATGGTGAAAAAGACAAAAAAGATAAGAAGCGATATCATGGGATAGGTGGCAACGCCATCTATGGTTTCCATATAGTTTTTTACAAATTTCAGCATGGTCTATTGGTTTTGAGAAATGATTTCATTAGTTTCTTTTACCTTAATATCTGTACCCAAACGCTGTAAGTAAGCAATGAGGGCCACGATCTCACGATCCCGCATATTTACAAAATCCTCTCCGTTCTCCTTTGCAGAGGCCTTATCCGCTTCATAATTGGAAGCAAAATCGGGGTCGGAATATAGATTTTGTTCAATTTTTAAAGCTTGTGCATCCATGGTCTTGGCAGCATTGGTTATTTCCTCTTCACTATAAGGAACACCAAGGGTGACCATAGCCTCCATTTTACGGGTGATATTGCTTCTGTCCAGTTCATTTCTTACCAACCATTGATAGGCCGGCATAATGGATCCTGAAGAGGTGCTTTGAGGATCGTACATGTGGTTTAAGTGCCAATTGTCAGAGTATTTACCACCTATCCGAAGTAAATCCGGTCCTGTTCTTTTACTGCCCCAAAGAAATGGATGGTCGTAGACAAACTCCCCAGCTTTGGCATATTCCCCGTATCGCTCCACCTCACTTCTGAATGGGCGGACCATTTGGGAGTGGCAACCAACACATCCTTCACGTATATATAGATCCCTACCTTCCAATTCCAAAGGGGTATATGGTTTTACACTCGTAATCGTAGGAATGTTGGACTTCACCAAGATGGTCGGTACAATTTGTATGATCCCTCCAATTAAAATGGCTACCGTAGCCAAGATGGTCAATTGTACAGGCTTGCGCTCCAACCAGGTATGGAATGTCTCTCCTGCCATTCTCCTTTTTAATATTTTGGTCAGTGCCGGAGCTTCTGCCAATTCATCAGCTACTTCGGTCCCTTTTTTAATAGTGGCAACCATGTTGTACACCATTACAATGGCCCCAATAATATAGAGACTGCCCCCAATGGCCCTCATCCAATACATTGGGATGATTTGGTTTACCGTCTCCAAGAAATTCCCGTAAGCCAAGGTTCCATCGGGATTAAATTCTTTCCACATCAAAGCCTGGGTGAATCCTGCAACATACATGGGGAGGGCATAAAGAATAATCCCCAAGGTCCCTATCCAGAAATGAAAATTCGCCAAGCCCTTGGAATATAAACTTGTTTTGAACATTTTAGGAACCAACCAGTAGATCATTCCAAAAGTTAAGAAACCGTTCCAGGCCAATGCCCCTACATGAACATGGGCAATGATCCAATCACTGAAATGGGCAATGGCATTTACATTTTTCAGGGATAACAGAGGTCCTTCGAAGGTGGCCATACCGTATCCGGTAATTGCTACGACCATAAACTTCAATGTTACATCAGTTCTCACCTTGTCCCATGCTCCCCTAAGGGTCAGTAGGCCATTGATCATTCCGCCCCAAGAAGGTGCCAATAACATAATGGAGAAGGCAACCCCTAAATTCTGTGCCCATTCGGGAAGTGTTGAGTATAATAAATGGTGGGGTCCCGCCCATATATAGATAAAGATTAAAGACCAAAAATGGACAATGGACAGCCTATAGGAGTAGACTGGTCTGTTCGCAGCCTTGGGAACAAAGTAATACATAAGCCCTAAAAACGGGGTGGTCAGGAAAAAAGCTACGGCATTATGCCCATACCACCATTGTACCAAGGCGTCTTGAACCCCAGCGTATACCGAATAACTTTTCAATCCACTAACAGGAAGCGCCAAACTATTGAAAATATGAAGTACGGCAACAGTGACAAAAGTGGCCAGGTAAAACCAAATGGCCACATAGAGGTGACGTTGCCTCCTTTTAATCATCGTACCGATTAGGTTGGCACCAAAAGCTACCCATACCAAGGCAATCGCAATATCTATGGGCCACTCCAACTCAGCATATTCCTTGGAACTGGAATAGCCTAACGGCAAAGTAATAGCAGCGGCAACAATAATGGCCTGCCAGCCCCAAAAATTAAATTTGCTCAAGGCATTACTGAACATTCTTGCCTTTAGCAACCTTTGGGTAGAATAATAAACTCCGGCAAATATGGCGTTTCCAATAAACGCAAAGATGACTGCATTGGTATGTAAAGGTCTTAAGCGACCAAAACTAAGCCAAGAGATACCATCGGTTATATTGGGAAACAAAAACATAAAGGCCAGTAACAGACCAACGGACATTCCCACAATGCCCCAGAACAATGTGGCATAAATGAAATTCTTTACGATTTTGTTATCGTAATAAAATTGTTGTACTTCCATAATTTTATTGATTATTCTCCTTTGGTTGATTCAGTTTTTTGGTTTCTGGTTCCTTCGCGTTTTTCACCAATTCATCTTCGAAGAGCATACGCACGGAAGGCGTATAGGTATCGTCATATTGGCCATTTTTGACGGAAAAAATAAATGCGGCAAAAAAAACGACCGCAATTACAATACTAATAGTCAATAACACATATATAACACTCATGCTCATTCAAATTATGGCGTAAAACTAAGTCTGCCGATAGGGGCAAAAAATGACATTTATCAGTTTTACTTTTTTGTTTTTAATAAATTTTCTCGCAAAGTTTTCATATTAATTTTCTGCCAATTATATAAGTGGCAACGGTTGTAAAAGCTACGATGCTAATGGAACTCAAGGGCATTAGGATGGCTGCTATTACAGGTTCCAATTGCCCAGTGACCGCAAAAAACAAACCTATTACGTTATAGAGCAGTGATAGTACAAAGCTCAACTTGATGACCTTCATGGCCTTCTTTGATGCTAGGATATAGGAAGGCAATTGTTGAAATTTAGTGGCATCCAAAATAGCATCACAGGCTGGTGAAAACACATTTATATTTTCAGAAATGGCAATGCCCACATCACTTTGCGCCAGAGCTCCTGAATCATTGAGACCGTCACCAACCATTAAAACGGTTCTATGGTTTTTTTGATGTGAGGCAATAAAAGCCAATTTATCCTCTGGTTTTTGATTAAAGTGTAGGGGAGTTCCCAAGGGGACCAATGCTTCTAAATTGGTTTTTTCACCAGAATTATCACCTGATAAAATGGCCAAAGCCATATTTTTTTGCATAGTATTGAATACTTTGGATATCCCTTCCCTATACTCATTATGAAACACAAAACAGCCTTTGTATTCATCATTGGCACTAATATGTACAGCCGTATTTTGGTTTGCCAACCCGTTTTTATTACCTACAAAGGTTGCAGATCCAATTTTTATTTGACCGTCCTTTTTTAAGCCTCTTATGCCTTGGCCTATATGTTCCTGATATTCATCCAACGTGACTATATCGTGTTCTGCCAACAGGTCATAAAGTGCCCGACTCAAGGGATGGTTGGAGGCACGCAGTGTGTTTTTTAGGAGGGATTCTTCCGCCATGGTTAGCTCCATTCCTTCGTAGCTCACCGTTCCATTTTTAGCAGTGGTGATGGTTCCTGTTTTGTCAAATATGGCCATATCCACCTGTGCTAAACGCTCTATGGTCTGTGTGTCCTTGAGATAGAATTTTTTTTGCCCAAAAATGCGGAGCATATTGCCCAAGGTAAAAGGAGCGGCCAAGGCAATGGCGCAAGGACATGCAATAATAAGTACAGCAGTGAATACATTGATCAACTTACTACTGTCCGTAAATAACCAAAAAAAGGAAGAAATGAATGCTATTGCCAGAACCCCTATGGTAAACCGTTTTCCAATACTATCTGTAAGTGTTTGAAAGCTATTGGGACGATCTTTTTGAAAAATGGCATTTCCCCATAATTGGGTAAGATAACTTTGTGGAACAGATTTTAAAGCTTCCATTTCAATGGCACCGGAAAGCTGTTTTCCACCAGCATAAATTTTATCCCCGGCTTCCTTGTATACAGGTTCCGATTCACCGCTGACAAAGCTATAGTCTATTCGGGCATTTCCACGAATTAGAAGTCCGTCCACTGGTATCAACTCTTCGTTTCTGATGAGGAGTCGATCTCCTTTTTGGATATCGTAGAGTTGTACGGTATCTTCTGTCCCATTGTTTAATATTCGGGTAATGGCAATGGGGAAATAGGATTTATAGTCCCTTTCAAAGGAAAGAAAGGAATAGGTTTGTTGTTGAAAAAATTTACCCAACAACAAAAAGAAAACCAAACCCGTTAAGCTGTCAAAAAACCCAGAACCCCAATTGAATATGATTTCCAAAGAACTTCTAATAAAAAGGACTGAAACTCCCAAAGCTATGGGGACATCAATATTCAATAATTTGGAACGGACTCCTTTAAAGGCAGATATAAAGTAGTCTTTGGCGGCATAAAATACTACCGGTAGTGAGAAAAAGAACATGAGCCATCGGAAAAGGGGCTTGTATTGTTCTATCCAAAATTCCCCAACTTCAAAATATTCGGGGAAGGATAGGAACATAACATTGCCAAAAGCGAAACCGGCCACCCCCAATTGATAGATCAGGGTATAATCTTTCTTCTTTTTCTTTTGGTCGTAATCATCAAGGGAGATATTGGGTTCATATCCAATTCTGGTCAATAGGAGAACCAATTCTTTTAAGGTGATGGTTTGCCAATTATAGCCAATTCGTATTCTTTTTTTTGGAAAATCTACCTGTGAACTAATAATGGATTTATTGAGCTTATCTAGGTTTTCCAGTATCCATATACAGGAACTACAATGGATGTGGGGAATATAGAGGGAAATGACTTGCATTTCGTCATCTTGGAACTCCACTAATTTGTTCGTAATAGCCTCGGAAGAAAGAAAGTCGTATTTGCCCTCTGAAATTTTTGATGAGGTACCTGCAGCAGTTTGTAGGTCATAATAATAGGTAAGATCATTACTCGAAAATATCTCGTAGACAGTTCTACATCCTTGGCAACAAAATTTTTTATCATCATGTATAATGCAATCTTCAACGCAATCGTCTCCACAATGGAAACATTTGTTTGGACCCATATTTCTGCTCGTTTTTCCGGAACAAAATTGAAATCCTACTTACTTTTAAAATATGACATCCATCAGTTTTATAAAGATTACGTTGGTTTTTATAAACCTGATTAAAGTCATAGTTTCCACTTTAGTCTTCCTTTAATTTTGATCTATCCGTATAATAATGGTAGATAAGGAATTTAAATATTAAGGGTTTGAAGAATATATTGATAGCTACAGATTTTTCTGAAGACGCATGGAATGCGGCTAAATACGCTATTGAATTGTATAAGGATATGGATTGTGTATTTTATTTGTTGAATACATATACGCCCGCAAAGGCCTCTGGTAGTTTTATGGCAGAGGCACTGGAAGGCCATGACTTGGAAGACGTTATCAAGACCAATTCAGAGAATGGGTTAAATAGGGTTGTGGAGCTAATAAACGAATCATTTAAATATCCCAACCATAGTTTCAAGACCATTTCCTCCTTTAATCTATTGGTTGCGGCAATTAAAGAGATTGTCAATCGTGAAAAAATAGATCTAATAGTTACAGGGGCAAAAGGTACTACTGGACTGGAAGAGGTGTTTATGGGCAGTAATACTGTCCAAATCATTAAAAGTGTAAAAAATTGCCCGGTACTTGCCATTCCCAAAGATTTTCACTTTTCAGCCCTTTCCGAAATTGCATTTGCAACAGATTTCAATCGGTTCTATACTATTTCGGAGTTACTCCCCCTTGTGGAAATGGCAAAAGCTTTTAAGGCGACCATTCGCATAGTTCATGTACAATATAAAATAAAGGAACTCACGGAAATCCAACAATTCAATTTAAATATGCTTTGTAAATATTTAAATGGAGTGGAACATAGTATACATACAATTACAGAATTAAACTCCGTTTCTAAAACATTGGAGGCCTTTTCAGAGGATTTGGATATACATTTATTGGCGATGTTAAATTACCAACACAGCCTTATGGAAAATTTAACCAAAGAGCCCATTGTTAATCGTTTGGTGTTTCACTCAAATATACCGTTACTCGTTATTCCCGAATTGGGAATGGGAGCTTCTTCCGGGTCCAAAAAAAATTCAGAAATTCACTTTACGATTTAGGTCGTTTTCCTATGGGATGGTCCTCATAGAAATCCTCAAATGTCTTATCGGTTTTATAATCATCCACCAAAACCCTATACACCATGAATATGAGTAGGGCCTGGCCCAGTACTGTTAGGTAGAACACCCAATTAAAAGGGAATTCCAAAGCTACAATAACCGTTAAAAATATTAGGACAAGGGTTGTTATTCCGACCATGCCCATTGTAGAAACCTTCATTTTTTATATTTAAGGTACTACATATCAATCGTTTGTGGTGTTAACAAAGTGATAAATCTACTATGGTTTATAGATTCCAGAACTTATCCTGGGATGGAATACTTTTATTTTTACCCAATGCCAATGGACAAAATTTTAACTTAGCAAAAAGGTACCAGGCACTGGATGATATGTCGAGGTAATATCGGTATGATCCCAAAGATCATTGGATCCAAACGTAGTGCCAAAATTAGAAGTGTAGGGAATTCCTTTGGCATTTATCAAGGCAGTACTCTTAATGAATGTTTTTTCCAATTGTTCCAGCAGGAAATTTGAGTCACTTTCCAAGCCTGCATTCTGGAATGCTACTG
>JBLGAT010000092.1:0-10545 GCA_047612485.1 Psychroserpens sp. | reverse complement strand
TTTCCCAAAATAGTTCCACATGAAAGCCATCCATCAATTTAATTGGATGATCCCAAACACCTCCCATTTCCCCTTTAATATGCCATCCAATTTCAGGAAAGGTACCATCCTGATGGCCTACCATATATACCCTATTCCCAGCAGTTACATAAGGGGAGTTTAAATATTCCTGTTTTCCTTCAATTCTAGTTGTATTTTCAAGGAGACTTGAAAAACTAGGTTCTTCATTTTCCTTGTTACAACTACTAAAAAAAAGAAACAATAGACAATAGGCCGATAAAGACCAAACGTTTATATTCCTCATTACCGACCCATTTACCATCTTTGGAAATTAAAGGATATAATCTGTACTTATAAAATTGGATAGCTTGGAATCCAATAATTTTGCCAATATTTCATTGTTCAGGGCATTGTCCTTACTGGCAACAAAAGTCCTTATGGAGAAGGAACGTAAGGCATCGTGAACACTTAGGGTAGCCTGGGCGGAATCTTTGCGACCCGTAAATGGATACACATCTGGTCCGCGCTGACATGAGCTGTTCAAATTAACCCTGCACACCAAATTCACCAAGGTATCGATCAGTGGAGCGAGTGCATAGACATCCTTGCCGAACAAGCTTACCTGCTGTCCATAATTTGAGGCTGCCATGTCATCCAAAGGCTCTTCAATATCCTTAAAGGAAAGAATGGGGATGACAGGACCAAACTGTTCTTCCTGGTATACCCTCATATCTTTGGTTACCGGATATAAAACAGCTGGCCAAATATAATTGTCGGAATGCTCGCCCCCTTTTTTGTTCAATATTTTTGCGCCCTTGGAAAGGGCATCATCAATCAACTCTTGTATATAGGCTGGTTTTCCAGGTTCTGGTAAGGGAGTTAGTTTAACGCCATTCTCCCATGGGTTGCCAAATTTCAGGGCATCTACCCTTTCAGCAAAGCGCTTATTGAATTCTTCCCTTATGTCCTCATGCACATATACCACTTTTAAAGCTGTACAACGTTGTCCATTGAACGATAATGTCCCTGCGATACATTCGTCTATCGTAAGGTCCAAATCGGCATCAGGAAGTATTATGGCCGGGTTTTTGGCCTCTAGGCCCAAGACCAATCGCAATCTATTGCTTTTAGGGTGCTGTTCCTGTAGGGCATTGGCTGATTTACTGTTCCCGATCAAGGCAAGAACATCTACTTTCCCTGTTTTCATGATAGGACTTGCTACCGTTCTCCCTCGCCCAAAAATAATATTCACAACACCTTTAGGAAAACTGGACCTAAAGGCCTCCAACAATGGTGTGATGAGCAAGACCCCGTGTTTGGCCGGTTTAAAAATAGTGGTGTTTCCCATAATGATGGCAGGAATCAACAAGGCGAAGGTTTCGTTTAGCGGATAATTGTATGGTCCTAAGCAAAGAACCACTCCCAATGGCCCCCTGCGGATATGGGCATATACCCCGTCGTGCTTCTTAAACTTCGCGGCATCCCTGTCCAACTGCTTATAGTCCTCAATGGTATCATAAATATATTCGACCGTACGATCGAATTCTTTTTCAGAATCTGGGAGCGATTTACCGATTTCCCACATCAGCAATTTCACAACCTCATTCCTTTTCGCCTCCATTTTTTTGACGAATTTTTCCATACATTCAATACGTTCACTGATCCTCATGGTAGGCCAAGCCCCTTGTCCTTGATTATAAGCTTTTAAAGCACCTCCCAGAGCATCAAGGGCCGATTTTTTGTCCATATCTGGGATGCTTCCCAATAAGGTGGGTTTATAGGTGTCAGAGGATGATATGGTAGAGTATATCTCCGTGGAATTTCCTTCCCACTTCTTTAATTCCCCATCTACCAAATAGGTATTGTGATGGATTACATTGGTTATTTCGAATTCTGCCGGTATGTTTGATAATTTGCTCATAATTGCTATATTTTTAATAAAAACAAGAGTGAAAATTGATTTCACAGCCTAACGAAGTTAATAAAATACATTTTTAAAAATTACGTTTAAATCCAATACTTTATCTGAATGCCATCGAAAACGATTGAAGTTGTCCCTATTCCTAAAATAGGAATATGAGATTCGTAAATTGGGGATAAAAAAGGCAAGGTTTGATATTTAAATGCTCTTGTTTGAGAAGAATAGTTGCCCAAACTTCTTAAAATATTTGATGTTCTGTGTCTAAGGATAATATCCGCTAGGCACCTCATTACTATGGCGGCCTTTTTTATATCCTCAATTTTAGGGAAATATGTAGAAACGGATTTTGCCATATTTTTTAGCTTGCCATAACCGATGGATATGGATAAAATGAATCGCAGTCGGGTTGTCTTAATATATGATGTATTAAGTTCCCGACTGCGACATGCTGTATAAACTAATTCAACTTAAATGATACGCTTCATCGCCGTCATGGAGGCACGTAAACGATTCCCTACAACTTCAACAGGATGGTTTCTCAAGGCCATGTTCACGGCAATCAATTTCACATTCTCCACTCCATTGCCCTTGCCTTCCCCATACTTCTTGCCTATAACATCGGTATCTATTTTCTTCATGAAGTCTTTCAACAATGGCTTACAGGCATGGTCGAACAAATAGCAACCGTATTCCGCAGTATCGGAAATTACACGGTTCATTTCAAATAATTTTTTTCTAGCTATGGTGTTTGCTATCAAGGGAGTCTCATGTAATGACTCATAATAGGCAGATTCTGCTATAATTCCCGAAGCTGTCATGGCTTCAAATGCCAATTCTACACCAGCTCTTACCATGGCCACCATCAATACGCCATGGTCATAAAAATCCTGTTCGGTAATTTTATCGGATCCAGCTGGAGTCTTTTCAAAAGCAGTTTCTCCCGTGGCAGCCCTCCAGGTGTGTAAATTTTTATCATCATTGGCCCAGTCTTCCATCATTGTTTTGGAAAAATGTCCGCTCATAATATCATCCATATGCTTATTGAACAAGGGACGCATAATATCTTTTAATTCTTCTGAAAGTTCAAAGGCCTTTATTTTTGCCGGGTTGGACAAACGGTCCATCATATTGGTGATTCCACCATATTTTAGGCCCTCGGTAACAGTTTCCCAACCGTACTGGATCAATTTTGAGGCATATCCTTTATCCAGGCCCTTTTCCACCATTTTATCGAAACATACAATAGAACCTGTTTGCAACAATCCACATAAAATAGTCTGTTCCCCCATTAGATCAGATTTTACCTCAGCAACAAAAGAAGATTCCAAGACTCCAGCCTTATGTCCCCCTGTTGCCACAGCATAGGCCTTGGCCTGAACCAAGCCCTTTCCTTCTGGATCATTATTTGGATGCACAGCAATCAAGGTTGGCACCCCAAACCCTCTTTTATATTCTTCACGGACTTCAGATCCGGGACACTTTGGTGCCACCATTATTACGGTTAGATCTTCACGGATCTGCATCCCTTCCTCAACAATATTAAAACCGTGGGAATAAGATAAGGTCGCTCCCTTTTTCATTAGGGGCATTACGGCAGAAACTACACTGGTATGTTGTTTATCCGGTGTAAGGTTTACCACTACATCGGCAGTGGGCACCAATTCTTCGTAGGTACCCACATTAAAGCCATTTTCTTTTGCATTTTTAAAGGATTGGCGTTGTTCCTTGATAGCAGCTGCCCTTAGGGCATAGGAGATATCCAATCCGGAATCCCTCATGTTCAAACCTTGGTTGAGACCTTGGGCCCCACAACCTACAATTACAATTTTCTTTCCTTTTAAGGCGGTTACACCATCTGAAAATTCTGCAGATTGCATAAACCTACATTTACCCAACTGGGTCAGTTGATCTCTTAAGGATAGTGTATTAAAATAATTTGCCATTTTTTGAATTCGTTTTTATCCCGATAAGTCTCGGGGTGATTTTTATTGATTATTAGTTGCTATTTGAAATTCTTGCAACAAGGCAGAGATTTGCATTTCCGCTTTGGAAACTGCAATTCTTCCAGATCGCACGAACTGCATGATACCATATGGTTTTAAGTGGCCGTACATTTCGTCTATCTCAGAACGTCTCCCCGATTTTGCCAAAACAAAAAAGTCCCTGGATACGGTTACGATCTGTGCATTGTTATCCTTAATGATGTTTTGTATCTGTCGTTCATCGAACAGTAAATTGGACGCAATCTTAAACAGGGCGGACTCCTGATAAATGGTCTCCTCATCAGTGTGATAAAAGGCCCTGATCACTTCGATCTGCTTTTCTATCTGCCCTACGATTTTACGCACCCACTCTTGGGTAGTATAGACTACAATAGTGAATTTAGAAATACCATCTATTTCTGATTTTGAGACATTTAACCCTTCTATATTGATGTGTCGCTTTAAAAATATTCCAGATATCCTATTCAATAATCCAACATTGTTCTCTGAATATACCGATATGGTGAACCACTCTTTTTCCATGCTTTATTTCTTAATCCTTCAATGAAGTACCTAAATTAATTTAATTGATCCCCTACCCTATTTTAGTCTGATGTCAGAAACGGAAGCCCCTGTTGGAATCATTGGGAAAACATTGTCCTCCTGTTCCACTTTTACCTCTAAGAAAAAGGCATCTTTTGATGCTATCATTTCTGCAACAACCGAAGCTAGGTCTTTACGTTCGGTCACTCTTTTTGCTTTGATATCATATCCTTCAGCAATCTTTACAAAATCTGGGTTGGTCATAACCGTAGAAGCGTAGCGCTTATCAAAAAATAGTTCCTGCCATTGACGTACCATGCCCAAATGCTCGTTGTTCAATACCACGATTTTGACCGGGGTCTTGTTTTGGAATATGGTACCCAATTCCTGAATGGTCATTTGGTACCCTCCATCACCGATAATGGCAACAACTTCCCTGTCCATGGCCCCCATTTTGGCACCAATTGCGGCTGGCAGGGCAAATCCCATGGTGCCCAATCCACCTGAAGTAATATTGCTCTTCGATTGGTTGAATTTTGCATATCTACAAGCGATCATCTGGTGCTGCCCAACATCGGATACGATGACCGCCTTATGTTTAGAGGCAATATTGATCTGCTCAATGACCTCACCCATGGTTAATCCCTCCTTAGTGGGATGGATGTCCTTGTTGATAACGGTATCAAATTCTATTTGATATTTTTTCTTGAATTCCTGATGCCAAGATTCATGTGAGTTTTTCTTGATCAACGGCAATAAAAGTTCTAGACTTTCTTTTGCATTGCCCAATACACCTATATCTGCCTTTACATTCTTATCTATTTCAGACGGATCAATTTCAAAGTGAATAACCTTGGCTTGTTTTGCATAGGTTTCCAGATTCCCTGTGACCCTGTCATCGAAACGCATTCCAATGGCTACCAGCAAATCACACTCATTTGTCAGTACATTGGGACCATAATTTCCATGCATTCCAACCATTCCTACATTCAGTGGATGGTCGGTATCCATTGCGGAAAGTCCCAATATGGTCCAAGCGGCAGGAATACCTGCCTTTTCGACCAACGCCTTCAATTGGGCCTCCGCTTCTCCTAAAATGACCCCTTGCCCAAAAATGATATATGGCTTTTTCGCCTCATTGATCATTTTGGCAGCAGCTTCTATGGCCCTCATGTCAGGTTTTGGGAAGGGATTATAGCTCCTCACCGCTTTACAGGGTTCATAACTGAAATCCAGTTCATCAAACTGGGCATTTTTGGTAATATCAATAAGCACAGGCCCGGGACGACCTGATTTGGCTATATAAAAAGCCTTGGCCAATATTTCTGGGATTTCAGAAGCCTCGGTCACCTGATAGTTCCATTTGGTCACTGGTGTTGAAATTCCAATAATATCGGTTTCCTGAAAGGCATCGGAACCCAATAAATGTCGGGAAACCTGTCCTGTAATACATACCATTGGTGTAGAATCTATCTGTGCATCTGCCAAACCTGTCACCAAATTAGTGGCTCCCGGCCCTGATGTTGCGATGGCCACCCCTACTTTTCCAGAGACCCTGGCATACCCTTGTGCGGCATGGGTTGCCCCTTGCTCGTGTCGGGTAAGTATATGGGTCAATTTATCCTGAAACTTATACAATTCGTCATAAACAGGCATAATGGCCCCTCCTGGGTATCCGTAGATCAGATCCACACCTTCTGCCAACAAACAATGGATAACCGCTTCAGCTCCGCTAATCTTAATGGTGGCCTTCTTACTTTGTGTCTGCGTCTTTTTCTTTTTTACTGTTTCCATAAGCCTCTCCCATCCCTCTAATCAATTGAGGGGTTTAGGGCATTTTTAATTAAACACTATTTTCTCCAACCCTTTTTGCAAAATCCAACATACAGATCGATGTGCCGTTTTGCCAGAAGGATTGCTCTTAATTCAAGATTTTAAAATTCATCTGTAACACAGCCTTGTGAAGCAGATGAAACCATTTTGGCATATTTGTATAGACTTCCTTTACTGACTTTTAGTGGTGGTTGTTGCCATTTCGCCTTTCTGGCTTGGATTTCCTCATCCGAAAGGGCTACACTAATACTGTTCTTTTCCGCATCAATGGTCACAATATCCCCATCTTTTAAAAGACCAATAGTTCCCCCGTCCTGAGCCTCCGGTGAAACATGCCCCACTACAAAACCATGGGTGCCTCCTGAAAATCTTCCATCGGTGATCAATGCAACGTCTTTTCCAAGACCGACGCCCATTATAGCCGCCGTAGGCTTCAACATCTCAGGCATTCCAGGACCTCCTTTTGGCCCTTCATAACGGATAACTACTACATCACCTTTTTTTACCTCGCCATTACGTATCCCATCATTGGCCAAGAATTCACCATCATATACTTTGGCCGGTCCGGAAAAATACAGGCCTTCCTTTCCCGTTATTTTTGCCACGGATCCCTCTTCCGCAAGGTTTCCGTACAATATTCGTATATGACCTGTTGCCTTTATGGGATTATCCAAGGGTCTCACCACGTCTTGGCCTTCCGACAGGCCAGGTACTTGTGCAAGATTTTCAGCTATAGTTTTCCCGGTAACGGTTAAACAATCCCCATGCAGCATCCCATTATCCAACATAAACTTCATAACTGCCGGCGTACCACCCACACGATGTACATCTTCCATCAAGTACTTCCCACTCGGCTTCAGATCGGCCAAAAATGGGGTGGTATCACTAATCTTTTGAAAATCATCCAAGGTGAATTCAATCTCTGCCGCCTTGGCTATGGCCAGAAAGTGGAGTACCGCGTTCGTGGAACCACCGAGTACCGTTACCAATCGAATGGCATTTTCGAAAGATTTCCTAGTGATAATGTCACTGGGCTTAATATCCTTTTCCAATAAGTTCTGAAGTGCCTTCCCTGAATTGACACAATCATCCTTCTTTTCCTTTCCTGTTGCCGGATTTGAAGAATTGTATGGCATGGCCATTCCCAATGCCTCAATGGCCGAGGCCATGGTATTGGCAGTATACATTCCTCCACAAGCTCCCGCTCCAGGACAGGCATTGTGGATGACACTTTTATAGTCTTCTTCACTCATGGTGCCTGCAACCTTCTCCCCCCAAGCTTCAAAAGCAGAAACCACATCCAATTTCTTTCCGTTTAGACAGCCTGAAGCAATTGTTCCTCCATAGACCAATATGGACGGTCTATCTAGCCTTATCATGGCCATTAGGGCTCCCGGCATGTTTTTATCACATCCAACCACTGTTACCAAACCATCGTAGTTCATAGCCTGAACCACTGTTTCCATAGAATCGGCAATAATATCTCTAGAAGGCAAGGAATAACGCATTCCAAAGGTCCCCATGGAAATACCATCACTTACTCCGATGGTATTGAATATTAAACCAACAGCCCCTCCTGCATTTACCCCCTCTTTTACATGTTTGGACAAATCATTTAAATGCATGTTGCAAGGATTGCCTTCATAACCTGTACTTCCTATTCCAATAAGAGGTTTTGCCAAATCGGCATCGGTAAGACCAATAGCGTGTAGCATGGCTTGAGCGGCGGGTTGGGTGGGATCTTGTGTTACGTTCTTACTATATTTGTTGAGCTCCATTAATCTTTTTATTGCTGTTCTTAATTTATTATGTAAATCTTCTATCATCCAAAGATAAATGTTTCATGTACCCCAAACTTTTAACATAGTGCGTCTGTTCAAATCCAATAACAACATAAATCACTTATATTGCTGATTATCAATATTATAAATACATAATTCCTATCATATCCAACAATTTTATTAATGTACATACTAAGGTTGATACCGTAAACTATAATCCATAAATAAAACCCCCATTTATAGCTCAGATCAAAACGCTATTTCTGATTTATTTGGAATTGTTTTTTTGATTAGCTTGTAGTGCTAATTCTACCTGCCCGATATTTAACACTATATTTTATTTTTTATTGATATGAGAACTACGGTAACTGAAACCATACAAGCACAGCGCAATTTTTTTTCAACACAAGGGACAAAAGATATTTCCTTTAGAAAGGAAGCCCTGCAAAGGCTCCAAAAGGAGATTATTGCACGTGAAGATGAAATATGTGATGCTGTTTATATGGATTTTAAAAAGCCACACTTTGAGACCCTGGCGACCGAAACACAATTTGTCCTGGCGGAACTAAAATTGGTCTTAAAAAATTTAAATTCATGGGCCAAGCCGACAAAGGTATCCTCCTCCTTGTTGAATTTCCCCTCGACAGATAAAATTTATAAGGAACCCTATGGTACCATTCTCATCATTGCTCCCTGGAACTATCCCTTCCAATTAGCACTTTTACCTTTGGTTGGAGCCATAGCTGCAGGAAATACAGTTGTGATAAAACCTTCGGAAGTTACCCCAAACACTTCAAAAATAATTGGAAGTATTGTAGATGCCGTATTTCTAAAAGAGCACATAGCGGTGATTGAAGGCGGTGTAGAGGTGTCTCAAGAACTCCTAAAAGAAAAGTGGGATTACATCTTTTTTACGGGAAGTACTCGGGTAGGGCAAATTGTATATGAAAGTGCCGCCAAACATCTTACTCCTGTCACATTGGAACTTGGAGGGAAAAACCCATGTATTGTAGATGGTAGCAGTTCGTTGGAACTTGCTGCAAAAAGAATATGTTGGGGCAAGTTTTTAAATGCCGGCCAAACGTGTATAGCCCCAGATTATATTTTGGTACACAAAACCAAAAAAGAGGCTTTAATATCCTCACTAATTAAAATGATCAAAGAGGCATATGGAGAAAATTCAAAGATCTCTGGTGATTACGCCCGAACAGTGAGTGCAGCACATTTCAATAATTTAAAAAATATGTTACTCGGAGAAAAAATCCTTTTTGGGGGTGAAACCGATTCTGAAGATAATTTCATATCCCCCACATTGGTGGATGAGCCCCACTTAGACAGTAAACTGATGAAAGGTGAAATATTTGGTCCGATCTTGCCGATTCTTTCATATGAATCTGAAGATGATATCCATAGGGTAATACAAAAATATGGTAAGCCTTTGGCTGCCTATGTTTTTTCGAACAACACAGCATTTCAAAATAAAATCATTCAAAAATATAGTTTTGGTGGTGGTGCAATTAATGATACAGTCATTCAAGTGGCAAATAAAAAATTGCCTTTTGGTGGGGTTGGCGGCAGTGGTATAGGTGCCTACCACGGAAAAGCCAGCTTTCACCTCTTTTCCCATCATAAAGCCATTGTCCATAGGGCAAATTGGTTGGACCTTCCATTTAGATACCCTCCTTATTCACTACCCATAAAATATGCCAAAAAATTAAAAAGTCTACTTTAAAACCCAACAATGGAAAAATCAGTTACCCAAGCAATCAATTATAGGCGGTCTGTCCGTGTTTTTAAAGATACTATTGAACTGGACGACGACAAGGTTGTGCACTGCATAAAAAATGCAACACTCGCACCCACCAGCAGTAATTTACAACTATGGCAATTTTACCATATAACTTCACAGCAAGTACTTCGGAAAATGACGAAAGCATGCTTAGACCAAAATGCGGCTAAAACTGCCAAACAGATGGTCGTGGTAGTGGCCAGAAGAGATCTTTGGAGTGAACGGGCGAAGGCAAACCTGGACTTTTTAAATAAAAGTTTTGGGGACAAAAACAAGGAAGACCTAACCAAAAGGGAAAAATTTGCCATTAACTACTACTCCAAATTAATTCCTACCCTGTATACAGAATTTTTAGGCATTTTAGGCGCTGTCAGGTACATGATTTTTAAGAGTATAGGTCTTTTTAAACCCATGTACAAACAGGTGCGAAAATCGGACATGAGAATTGTGGCCCATAAAAGTGCTGGTTTGGCAGCACAAAACTTTATGTTGAGTATGGCCGCAATTGGATATGACACTTGTCCCATGGAAGGAAGCGACACCACTATGGTAAAAAAAATATTGGGACTACCCTATGGAGCAGAAATCACAATGGTCATAGGATGCGGGGTAAGGGATGAAAATGGCATTTATGGCCCCAGATTTAGGGTGCCGTTTGAAGAAGTATACAAAAAGGTGTGATTTTCTATATCAACT
>JBLGAT010000091.1:0-10575 GCA_047612485.1 Psychroserpens sp. | reverse complement strand
ATCTTTCATTGGTTCAGCATTATGCCAAGGGGTACCTGATCGGTAGCCCAGCTACAGATCCTGGAGTACCTTTATTGTTCTCTTCGGATGCACCTTATACAAGTGCTCCAAGATCAACGGTTCAAGATATTTATGACCAAATGAGATTGGATGTCGATACAGCAATTTCCTATTTTGAAGAGGCCACCTCCAGGCCAACAGGATCTGCAGCTGGTAAATCTCAATTGAACATTGATGTTGCGTATGGCCTTAAAGCACGTATAGCATTAAATAGTGGGGATTGGCGTACGGCTGCCGATGCTGCTATAGCAGCACGTGCAAATTATCCATTAATGGATGAAACTGATTGGAAGTCTGGTTTCAATACAACACTTTTACCGGAAGTGATCTGGGGTAGCAACGTTATAGATACGGAAACCACGTTTTTCCGTTCCTACTTTTACCTAATGTGCAATACCTTTAACGGTAGTCAGAATAGAAACAATCCTAAAATTGGAGATAGAAGATTGGTTGATGCGATTCCTGATACCGATTACAGAAAAGATGTATTTTTAATAGATGCACCAAACACCAATACTTCCGCATCAAACGGAGAAGGTGGCTGGGCTAATAATACCAACCCTTTATATACTACTGAAGCGGAATTTGATGCAGCAGAAGTATTTTATAGAGACCAATATGGTTGGACATCTAGCCATAACGAACATCCATACATGCATGTTAAAATGTTACAAAAAAATCCTGGAACTATAGATCCGGATGATATTATTTACATGCGTTCTTCTGAAATGTATTTAATTGAAGCGGAAGCGGAAGCCATGTTAAATAATGTCACTGGTGCACAGGCTGCACTAAGGCCTTTGGGCGAAGCGCGTGATAACGCCTATGATCCTTCAGTTTTTACTACACAAGAAGCTTTAATAGATCACATTAAGTTTCAACGTGGTGTAGAATTATTTGGAGAAGGCTTTTTATATACAGATAAAATACGCTGGGATGACGGCATCGATCATGCTGCCAATGGTGGTTCCGGAGCATCTGAAGTGCTTTATCAAGCTGGTTTTCAACAGGACAGACCTTCAATTAACAACTCTTGGATTTTTAAAATTCCACAAGCAGAAATTGATGCAAATCCTAATCTGTCACAAGCAGATCAGAATTAAAAATAGTTAAAAATCCCCTTTAATTATTTTATTTGAGTTAGTAAAAAAAACACCTCCCTACGGAGGTGTTTTTTGTTTGAAATATGTTTAGGAAACAAAAAGCCCATTTGGATGTCCAAATGGGCTTTTTGTTATGATATTAGATGTCGTATTATCTTTTCTTAAAGACAATTTCTGTACCTGTTAAGGTTTCACCCTCTATATCCTCCCCAGCAACAACTAAGCTACTATTGCTAAGCTGTATGGTTGCAGTCTCTGCCATACCTGTGGCATCGGTAATAGTCAACTGGTCTCCTTCCAAGCTCCACGTTGCATCTTCTTCTTCAAAACTTGTAGGACATGGAATGGATGTTGCATTAAAATCGATCGCAATATCACTGACCCCACTTCTGGTGGTCAAGGTACCATCGGCCTTAAATGTAAGTACCAACAGGTCGCAATCCTGTGCAATCAAGACATCAAAAATTCCCTTTGCAAACAATAAATCCTGATTGTTGGAATCATTGACTTTCAATTCTGCTACATCCCAAGTCCCCTCAATGGAACTGGTTCCCATGTCGTTATCTTTATCCGATGAACAAGAAAATCCCAATAAGGCAACAAATACGAGACTTAAAAAACTACGTTTGAACATGTCTTTGGTTTTAATTTAGGACAAAACGCATAAAATGGAATTTTATTTCATCAACAAAGTACGAACTTTCTATTTTGCAAATCTATAGGTGGCCTTTATTAAAAAGGTATTATCCAATTTCTCATTTAATATTTGTCGATCTAAACTTCGGCTCAAGGTCTCCCTGGTATCTCCCAAGCCGGTAACCCCTTGTGACCAAACCAAGAAAATTTCACTTCCTGGAATATACTCCCAACGCAAGACCAGATTGGATCTAAACTGTACAAAAGAAAAATCAGGGTCCCCAATAGTATAGTCAACAGATCCATTACTGTCCTCATCCACATTGTAAATACCGTTGTCTTTGGATATTTGATTTTGGTTGTACAACGTTATTCGTTCTCCCAAATCTTTGGCGATTGGATTGCTCACATAATTGAAATTGGTGTATCTGCCCCTAGAAATAAATGGCTGCCCATAGTACTGAATGCTCAGGTTGGGGTTGATGGTGTAATTGACCCTTAATGTGGTGGCCCAGGTGTCCTGATCGATATTTGCCGTGATATATCTGGGCACCCCGCCAAATGCCGTTTCTGTCACATATTGCGTTTTGTTGGGATTTGTCTCCAACTCCGACTCCAAATTAATGCTGAGGGAGTTAAATGGCTGATAGTTTAGTCTGGCCACAAATCTTAAAAGAGAGAAATTATCTTGCTTGGCTTGGCTATTTACATGACCCAAAACAAAACTCAATTTCTTTCTTCTGTCCGATCCAAAAAATAAATAAGCATAATTCTCCTCAGAAAAACGCCATCTTGGTCCTCCCCTTAAAAAGGTGTTAATAAATATTCTAGGTTTGTGCGCAGCCCCGAATTCTGCATACCAATTATTCTTAAAAACGAACTCAGTATTTAGGTCATACTGCAGTCGATTAAAATTGCCTTCAAAATCATAGGTGCTCAATTGACCTACTCCAATATATATGTTTCTAAATTTTTCCAACGGCTTTAAGGTCCGCCAACTCACACTGGAATATTGTCTAATTTCATCTGCTTGCCGCAAGAATCCGATATCATTTAATTCCAGTTCGGGAGACTTCCAGCTCATCCCTGTATTGTAGAGCCAATGCCCTCCCCCTGCCTTACCGCCTTCTAGTCTTCCGCCTGTTCCGGTCAAGGAAGTCCTATCCCCGTCCACTTCCACATGGCCAGCATCTACCCTTTGGAACAAGTGGGTAATTGATTCCTGGGTTGCTCTAATAGATTCTTGACTTCCCATCACATGGCTGGCCACCATATTTCCCTCGATAAAATATTTTCGCTCTTTCCAACTGTGCTTAAAGTCGACTCCCCCTGAGTATGCCGCCTGCCTCAAAAAGCTGAGACTCGGCACCAAATCCCTATTGGTGGCAGTAAAAATACCTCCTATATAAGAATTGCGTTCATTGAAATCTTTTTGTGCCCTCGCCACCAAATAATTGGTCAGTGGCTCCACCAATTCCTCGCGTTCCTGCCCATTATTATTTATTTCGGCAAACATTTTGCCCGTTACACTCTCCAATACGCCCAGGGACCATCCGTTTTTTGTTTTCCCCGAAAATTTGGCCGCCCCCAAAATAGTCGTATTATTGGGTTGATCTACGAAATCTCCATCATTGACAGACGGACTCCCTTGTGGGCTTCTCCCTATTCGTCTGGAATAAAACACATTATCTTGATTGTTGGCGAACCGATAGTCAAAAATGTTCTTGTTTTCCACAAAAAACGGACGCTGTTCCTCGAAAAATATTTGAAAGCCATCTAGGGCAATGGCGCCTGGATCTGCCTCTACTTGTCCAAAATCGGGGTTAATGGTAAGATCCAGGGTCAGGTTATTGGAAATACCAATTTTGGCATCGATTCCCCCGTTCAATTTGGTATCGGACCCGTCCCTAAACGGATTTCCCGCCTCTTTGGGATAGGTGTCCAACTTGACCACGGTGAAAGGCTGGATCTCCAACTGTCTCTGTGGCTCAATATCTAACAAGCCCCTGAGTTCCCCAAATTCACTTACCCAACCTGGGGCGTCTCTTGGGACCCGTTGCCAAACAGATCGTTCCTCTTTTCTAAAAAGTATCCGTTGCACCTGTAACCCCCAAACTTGTTCGTGGCTTTTTCCAAACCGCAATTGACTGAAAGGTATCTTCAATTCCGCGGTCCAACCTTCCCTGTCAATATTGGTCTTGGTATACCAGATAGGGTTCCAGCTGGAATCCCAATTATTCCCATTCTCCGAAATAAATTGGTCCCCCTTCACTCCTGCTGCCGATACGGAAAATGAAAAGCCCGTCCGTTTATCCAAATAGCTATCTATATTGACCTCTACAATGTCCCCCTGAAACCCATCCCTTCTAGACAACCTCTTTTCAATACTATCAGGGGCCTTGTCAAAGGCCTGTATTGCGATATATAAATTCTTGGCGTCGTACACAATCTTGAAACGTGTACCAAACGTTGGAGGCGTATTCTCATCTGGCCGCCATTCTATGAAATCTCCTGCCCACTCCGTTTTATTCCATGCGGAATCGTCCAACAAACCATCCACTTCCGGTGCTTCTTGTTCCCCTACAACATTGGTGGTATATAAGCGCTTGGTGGGGGTTGAAGTATTTGTTTGGGCAGAAAGGACAAGGGTAAAAAGCAGGATTAAACCTAATAGGTTTTGTTTGCGCATTTGTTTAGGTTGAAAAAGATTGTCCCCCTAAGGACCAATAATACTTAGGATTTGTTACAGCAACAGTATCAATTTAATGTTTTTTTAACATTAAATAAATTTTTGCTTATCGGCTTCAAAATGATATATTCGTTCTAAAACGCACGCCCTTAATTCTTTGAAAAAATAATACCAAACAACCATTTGTATTTCAAGTTAATAGTTGTACATTTGCAGCCCGTTTAACGGGATTGAAGTGTTTAATAAATAAATAAATTAGTGTGGACACATTAAGCTATAAGACAATTTCAGCCAATAAAGCTACCGTTCAGAAAGAATGGTTATTGGTTGACGCTGAAGGGGAAACATTGGGAAGAATGGCATCCATAGTGGCAAAAATGCTACGTGGAAAGTACAAGCCCAATTTTACACCGCACGTTGATTGTGGAGATAACGTAATCGTTATCAATTCAGAGAAAATCCAACTTTCTGGAAACAAATTAGAGTCAAAGACTTACATTCGTCACACAGGGTATCCTGGAGGGCAAAGGTCACAGACTGCTGGTGAGTTGATGGAAAAAAATCCTGCACAAGTAATAGAGAAAGCTGTGAAAGGAATGTTGCCTAAAAACAAATTAGGTGCTGAACTTTTCAGAAATCTAAAAGTGTATGTAGGATCTGAGCACAACCAAGAAGCGCAAAAACCAACAGCAATTAACTTAAACGAATTTAAGTAATGGAAGTAATTCACAAAATCGGTAGAAGGAAAACCGCTGTTGCCCGTGTTTATGTTTCAGAAGGAAAAGGAAACATTACCATCAACAAAAAAGAATTTAATGTATACTTTCCTACTGCTACATTGCAGTACAAAGTAAAACAGCCTTTTGCGTTGACAGGAAATGACGAGAACTATGACGTAAAAGTCAATGTTTACGGCGGTGGAAGCACTGGACAGGCAGAAGCAATCCGTTTGGCTTTATCTAGAGTTCTATGTGAAATTGACGCCGAACACAGACTTGTTTTGAAACCAGAAGGCCTTCTTACCAGAGATCCTAGAATGGTTGAACGTAAGAAATTTGGTCAGAAGAAAGCTCGTAAGAAATTCCAATTCTCGAAACGTTAATACTTTATTGTATAAAGTATTGCGGTGGGTGGGATCAATCCCCAACATATTGATCCAAAAAACGCTAAAGGCAACTTTGGCAATTCATTAAAGTTCATTGATATATCCTAATCTGTTTAGGATAAATTTTAACCATGTTGTCGTTGTCCCAAAGGAACAATTAGACACTTTGGAGCATAGTTTAGCATCTAAATGCTGAAGGCTGCATCACAATGATGTACCACTTTAGTATTGCTAATTCAACGGAACGTAAACTAGTAAAAAAATGGCAAACAATATTGACGTAAAAGACCTTTTAGAGGCAGGTGTACATTTTGGTCACCTTACAAGAAAATGGAATCCAAACATGGCTCCCTATATCTATATGGAGCGTAACGGAATCCACGTTATCAACTTATACAAAACTGTTGCAAAATTAGAAGAGGCCAACGAAGCCCTTAAAAAAATTGCAGCATCTGGTAGAAAAATTCTTTTCGTAGCTACCAAGAAACAAGCTAAAGACATCGTAGCTGAAAAAGCTGGAAATGCAAACATGCCTTACATCACAGAAAGATGGCCTGGTGGAATGTTGACCAACTTTGTGACTATCCGTAAAGCCGTTAAGAAAATGGCCACTATCGATAGGATGAAAAAAGATGGTACTTTCAACACCCTATCCAAAAAAGAGCGTTTGCAAGTTGAGCGTTTACGTGCAAAATTGGAAAAGAACTTAGGTTCTATTTCTGAAATGACACGTCTGCCTGCTGCTTTGTTCATTGTAGATACCATGCGCGAGCACATCGCCGTAAAAGAAGCGATAAAATTGAATATTCCAATTTTTGCTATGGTAGATACCAATTCCGATCCAAGACCTATCGATTATTTGATCCCATCCAATGATGATGCTTCCAAATCCATCGATGCTATCTTGTCTCATGTTTCCAATGCCATTATAGAAGGATTGGCAGAACGTAAATCGGAAAAAACAGAGAAAGAAGAGCCTAAGGCTGCTGCTGCTGCTGCTGCTCCTAAAAAAGCTGCAAAACCAGATGACTTGACAAAAATTGAAGGAATCGGTCCAAAAATCGCCGAAGTATTCAATGAACAAGGCATTATAACCTTTGCTGATCTTGCTTCCAAAACTGAAGACGACTTAAAAGAAATCTTGGTTGAAGCTGGTTCCACATTTGCTTCCAACAACCCAGCATCATGGGCCAAGCAAGCAAAAATGGCTGCTGAAGGTAAATGGGCAGAGCTTAAAGAATGGCAAGAAGCTGTAAAAGGCGGTGTAGAATAAACCCCCTTTTTTCCATACTATAAATTAAATATTAATTTAACATTGCCCTAAACCGAGTTGCGTTCCACGCACTTATTTGGGGCAATATTAAAACATACACAAAATGGTAAAGATTACCGCCGCAGAAGTAAATAAATTAAGACAGACCACAGGTGCTGGAATGATGGATTGCAAAAAGGCCTTAGTGGAAGCTGAAGGTGATTTCGAAAAAGCAATTGAAATTCTACGCAAAAAAGGTCAGAAAGTAGCTGCCAACAGAGCTGATAGAGAATCTTCAGAAGGAGCAGCTATTGCAAAGGTCAATTCTGACAATACCTCTGGTGTTGTTATCTCCTTGAACTGCGAGACCGACTTCGTTGCTAAAAACGATTCATTCGTGACTTTGGCCAACGAACTAGCCGATCTTGCTTTGAATTTTGACAAAAAAGAAGATTTTCTTGCAGCAGATTATAAAGGAATCACTGTACAGGAGAAACTTATCGAACAAACTGGGGTTATCGGTGAAAAACTGGAAATCGGTGGTTTCGAAAGATTAAGTGCTCCTTTTGTTGGGTCTTATATCCACGCAGGAAACAAAATAGCTACTTTGGTTGGACTTTCTGCTTCCGTTACAGGTGCCGATGTCGCTGCCAAGGATGTTGCCATGCAAGCCGCTGCAATGAATCCGGTTGCTTTGAACGAAGCTGGGGTAAACCAATCGGTCATAGACAAAGAGATAGAGATTGCCAAAGACCAGTTGCGTCAAGAAGGTAAGCCAGAAGCTATGTTGGACAATATCGCTAAAGGTAAATTGAAACGTTTCTTTAAAGATAACACCTTGGTAAACCAAGATTTCATTAAGGACAGTAAACAAAGTGTTGCTCAATATGTGAAATCTGTAGATTCCAATCTTGAAATTACAGGATTCAAAAGAGTTGCCCTAGGGTAATTTCCTCTTTATATAAATAAAAAAACCGCTTCCAAAAGAAGCGGTTTTTTTATACCTATTGGATAATAAATACTTCGTCTCCATTATGTATGCCTTTTCATAAAGGCGACAATTTTTTTACTAAATGTATAGTTTACTTTTAGCACTAAATACCATACATAATTTTCAAAAAAATAAGGGTGCTATATTTCAGTATAGCACCCTTATTTAACCTTTTAAAATATTTATTATCCTTTCATCCAGACATTCCTTAACGCCACTTGTTCCACAGTTGCATTTTCCATCGGGACAATGGTTTCAAGCTTTACCATGGGTGTTCCAACTGCCCCGGACAAAGTCATTTCCTGACCCTCACGAACCACCACCATTTGAATCTCCTTGTCGGCCGACCATCCAAAACTTGCCCCAATAATGGGCCTTATAGTTTCCAATGAAATATCCACACCATCAATATTCTTTATAACATCGCCTCCCTTGGCGCCCAAATCATTGAAAAAATTGTTCAGGGTAATTCCTTCCCTAATAAAAATGGCTATATCCTTACTTTCATCCACGTCGATATACGGAATATCCCCATTCAAAAAATACCCACTCTCCTGCTCTACCTCCGATGTGGTCAAACCCACTTTTGATAAATAGAAGTTATAATCGATAGGGGCATCACCAATTACGTGTGCTTTAAAAAATTCCCCCACCTCTGGATAGGTCATTTCCGTAATTTCCCCGATTAGTTCCCCATCCTCAAAAGGCACTTGATCTCCGTACTTTTTAGAAAGCTCCTTAAGAAGCCACAGGACCCCTTTTTCGCCCTTGCTCAAGTCCCTTAAGGTAATATCCAAGGCCATATTGATCAAGGTTCCCTTTTCGTATACGTTGGCATAGTTTTCCTTGTAAGGGGAAACTAGTATGTTCTTGCTCATTACCGTAAAAGACATCTCATCATCATACCTTTTGGCATTGTTGACCTTGTCCATAATTCTCTTGTAGAAATCCGCCTCGTCAATAAGTCCCTGTTGAATCTGGAACAGATTGGCAAAATACTCTGTAGTACCCTCGTACATCCATAGGTGCTCGGACATTTTAGGATCGTTAAAATTAAAATATTGAATTTCTCTGGAATGGACACTCAAAGGGGTGACAATATGAAAAAATTCATGGGATACAACATCCACCATGGCCTGCTCCAAGCGATCCAATGGCATTTGTTCCGGCAGTACTACAACTGTGGATGTATGGTGCTCCAAGGCCCCAAAACCGGAAGCATCGTCCTCCCCCAATTTGGATAGGTATAAAAGAATATTGTACTGTTTGGTACTGTTGACCTCCCCTAGGAATGATTTTTGGGCCCCCATCATTTTTTGCATCCTCTCTTTTAGATCAGAAGCCTTGTACACCTGGTTGGGAGAATAAAGCACTAAATTAACGGTGATCCCGTTGATCTCAAATGATTCCGCGGTAGCTTTGGCATAAAGGATAGGATTGTCTATTACCTCAAAATACCTGTTTGCCATAAAAATGTCTACCCCATTGATTCCGCTTTTTTTAGACAATGATGTTGTTGGAGTAAGGTTGGAAGGAGCGCTTATGGCTATTTCATAAGGCACCTCCTTTAAACCGTCAAAATAGCCTATAAAACCATGGAGATTGAGCATAAAATTCTCCCCTTTTAAAATATTGGTGCCAGCAGGTGAAAAAACGGCCTCTTTAACTTCCCCTTCGGTATCATAGGTGTCATTTACCTCATAGGTCACCTTATCCAAGTTTTTTCCATTGGTTATATTCCAGGTATTATCATCCGACTTGGAAAAGGACAATTCTTTGCCATTATAGTCATAGGCCATAAAGTTTTGGATATATTTTCCGTAATTATCCTCGCTATATGTTCCTGGAACTGTTTTTGGTATAAAAAAAGAGACATTGTCCATGGTAAAGGCACCGGGATCTACACTTACCCTGACCCGGTCATCTACAACATTCACCAAATCTATGGTGGTTAAAATAGGCATATTGGATGCGGGCACCAAGTTCTTGGAAGCACCGCAACCCATTAAAAATAATCCAGTAAGGAATATCAATACTGTTTTTTTCATTTTCTGAATTTTAGAAGTTTGTATCAGGCAGTTTAAGCATATTCCCAATAATCCCCACAAGATTATAAAATTTTACACAGACAATCATCTCTCTTGACAAATAATTAAGAGTACATTAAAGTCATACGACCGCTTCCATAAAATATTTTGATTATTTTTGCTTCGATTCAATCAAAATATACACCATGCAGTATAAAAGAATACTTCTAAAACTTAGTGGAGAAGCATTAATGGGGGAAAGACAATATGGAATTGACCCTAAACGCCTTTCCGAGTATGCCGAGGAAATAAAAATCATTGTGGATAAGGGAATAGAAGTTGCCATAGTTATTGGTGGTGGAAATATTTTTAGAGGTTTATCTGGAGAGAACAATGGTATAGATAGAGTTCAAGGAGACCATATGGGCATGCTGGCAACAGTTATAAATGGTCTTGCCCTACAAAGTGCCTTGGAGGTAAAAGGCATTCCTACTAGATTACAATCTGCGATAAAGATCAACGAGGTTGCAGAACCTTTTATCAGAAGGAGGGCCATTAGGCATTTGCAAAAAGGAAGGGTCGTAATATTTGGAGGTGGTACTGGAAATCCTTATTTCACAACAGATTCCGCTGCGGTCCTAAGGGCCATAGAAATTGAGGCCGATGTTATCCTTAAAGGAACAAGGGTAGATGGTATTTATAGCTCAGATCC
>JBLGAT010000090.1:0-10835 GCA_047612485.1 Psychroserpens sp. | reverse complement strand
TACGAAATGATTTCGGGAAGAAAGCCCAGCGATAAATTTTTGGAGTACGCGCAGATGGTCGGATTCTTCTTATTGATAGGGCTATTACTGTTCGCAAATGGCAATGATGTCTACAAATGGCTTTTTAAATAAAAAAACACTATTTTTTTGTTTGGTACATTTGAAAAAACATATATATTTGCACCCGCCTAAGCAATAGTTTAGGTGTGAAACTCCTCCTTAGCTCAGTTGGTTAGAGCATCTGACTGTTAATCAGAGGGTCCTTGGTTCGAGCCCAAGAGGGGGAGCAAAATACAGAGCTGCACGAAAGTGCGGCTCTATTTAGTGTGAGGTTTAAAACTGTACAAATAAGGTGCCTTGTTCGGCGCCCCAGTAAATTTCTTCTCCTGTCGATCCAGAACATCAAGATCGAGCATTTTTTTTTGAAAATTACTTCTGCGAAAGGCCTTGTCATATACGGTCTCATATAAGTGTTGGAGTTCTTTCATTGTGAATTTAGTAGGGAGAAGAGTGAAACCTAAGAGTTTGTTGTCCAAATTTAAGCGCAGTGCTTCCAGTGCTTTGCCTACTTGTTCACGGTGATCCAAAATCATGTTGGGTAGTTCCTTTACATCATACCAATCAATTGATTGGTCTATATCCGTCATTTTTGGAACAACTTTTTTGATATCTACAAGTGTATAATAGCCAATTGATATAAAGCGTTGGCTAAGCCATTCGAAGGTGTATTCATTTGATTGAAGGGCAGATAATTTATCTGGGTTTAATGCACGTAAGGTATTTAAAAGTGCAAGGTTTGTTCGAGGAACTTCCCCAAAAACGCCGTATTGTTCTAGGAAAATATCTTTTATCCCAGTTCTCTCTTCGAGAATTCTTTGGGCAGCCCGATCAATGCTTTCATCCTGTAAAATAAAACCACCCACCAATGCCCAAAAGTCACCTTCAAAATCGAGCTTAGGGACTAGTACCTTAAGTTGGTTTTTATCATAGCCAAATACGACACAATCAATCGAAAGTTGATCAATGAATTTTTTATTGGTGTTCAATATGGTCAGTATTTAAAATGCAACAAGATGTTAATCAACAAGAAGTATCATTCCTGCCATTATTAATAATATCCCAGTATTATATTTATAACAAAACTAAGAAATATTCTTTAATGTCTTTTATATAGACAATAAATATATTTTATATATTTGGTTAATCTATAAAACTTTTTAAATGAAATCCATTAGAGTCATTACTGCCTGTATTGCCCTTATTTTTAGTTTCAGTGCATGTACAGAAAAACAGAAAACAAATTTAATGGTGTTCAGCAAAACAGATGGATTTCGTCATGAATCCATCAATGCAGGCAAGGATGCTTTATTGAAAATGTCCAAAGAAAAGGATTTTGATGTGACCTTTACCGAAGATGCAGAGCAATTCAATGATAAAGAGTTAAAGAAATACAGTGCCGTTGTGTTTCTCAATACAACAGGTGATGTGCTGAACGGGGAACAACAGAATTCATTTGAACGATATATACAGGCAGGAGGTGGTTATGTGGGGGTCCATTCCGCTACCGATACCGAATATTCTTGGCCTTGGTACGGCGAATTGGCAGGAGCCTATTTTCAAGATCATCCTTCGGACCCGAGTAATATTCAGAAAGGTAAGTTTACAGTGACTAAAAAGGGCCATTGGGCAACCAAAGGGATGCCTGCAGAATTTGAACGAGAGGATGAATTTTACAGTTTTAAAAATATTTCGCCTAAAATAAATGTGGTTTTGACCATTGATGACAAGAGCTATATTGGGGGCAGTAATCCTGATTACCATCCCATGAGTTGGTATCATGAATATGATGGAGGACGTGCTTTTTATACGGCTATGGGTCATACGGACGAAACATATATTGAGCCTCTTTTCTTAAATCATCTTTGGGCTGGGATTCATTACGCCACAGGTGGCGATACCCCAAAACCTTTGGATTATGCGATGGCAAGGCCAGAGGAAAACCGATTTACAAAGGTAGTTTTGGCTGATAAATTGGATGAGCCCATTGAATTGTCCGTATTAGATGACAACAGGATATTGTTCATTCAGCGTAAAGGGGAGGTTAGGTTGTTCAACCTGAAAACCAATGAGCTAAAAACCATCGCCATCATTCCGGTAAGCACAAAATATGTCAATAAGGATGGTAAGGAATCTATGGGAGAGGATGGCCTATTAGGATTAAACAAAGATCCAAATTTCTCTAAAAATCACTGGATATACTTGTTTTATTCCCATTCCGATGAATCTGTTAACGTCCTTTCAAGATTTGAATTGAAAGGGGATGAGTTTTTAATGGAGTCAGAAAAAGTACTTTTAAAAATACCCACCCAAAGAGAAGAATGTTGCCATACCGGAGGATCCATTGCATGGGACAAAGAAGGCAATCTGTATCTGTCAACTGGAGATAATACAAACCCTCATGGTTCAGATGGTTATAGCCCCAGTGACGAGCGCGAGGGAAGAGGACCGTGGGATGCGCAAAAATCATCGGCCAATACAAATGATCTTCGCGGTAAAATCATTAGAATCAAGCCAAATGCAGATGGCACCTATTCCATCCCGGACGGAAACCTTTTTCCAGAGGGAACAGGTAAAACGCGTCCTGAAATTTATACAATGGGCCATAGGAACCCTTACCGTATTTCCGTGGATCAACATACTGGTTTTGTGTATTGGGGCGAGGTAGGTCCTGATGCATCCAAACCTGATTCTCTAAGAGGACCTGCGGGACATGATGAATTGGGTCAAGCAAGAAAAGCAGGCAATTTTGGATGGCCTCATTTTGTGGGAGATAATAAGGCCTATACTAAATATGATTTTCAAAATAATAAATCATTGGCCAAATGGGATGTAAATGCCCCAATGAATACTTCCCCAAATAATACAGGCTTGGAACAACTGCCGGCCGCACAAAAGGCTTTTGTATGGTATCCTTATGGTGAATCCAGTGAATTTCCTTTGGTAGGAAGTGGGGGTAGAAATGCTATGGCTGGACCTGTTTACTATTCAGAAGATTATAAAAAAGCTGAAAGGGCATTCCCTAAGTATTACGATGGTAAATTCTTCGCCTACGAATGGATGCGCGGGTGGATTATGTCCATAACCATGGACAAGGAAGGCAATCTGGTTTCCATGGAACGCTTTATGCCAAGCTATAGATTCAGTAATCCTATGGACATGGAATTTGCCACCAATGGCGATTTGTACATGTTGGAATATGGATCGGGTTGGTTCACTGCCAATGATGATGCCCGTTTGATTAGAATTGAATATAATGGAGGCAATCGCAAGCCGCAAATTCAATTGGCTGCCAATCAAATGGGCGGTGCCATTCCCTTTAAATTAAAGCTTAGTGCCGCGGGAACCGTTGATGCAGATTTTGATGAACTTAAATATACTTGGGAAATCACTTCAAACAAGAATTTCAAGAAAATGCTCAATGGATCGGAGGCAGAAATTACCCTTTCAGACATTGGTGTTTATAAAGTTCTACTTACTGTAGATGACGGAAACGGGGGAATAAATACCCAAGCCATGGAAGTTGTTGCCGGTAACGAACCGCCAGTATTAAGTTTGGAAATGCCCAAAAACAATAAAAGTTTTTATGTGCCCAATGCTTCTTTGGATTATAATATCAAAGTATTTGACAAAGAAGATGGAAGTCTGGATAAGGGTATTGATTCGGAAGAAGTAGCAGTCAATATTGACTATTTGGCCGAAGGTTTTGACAAAATTGAAATAGCGCAGGGACATAGAAGTGCCGATGATTCAGCACAGTTTGCGGCTGGTAAAAAGTCAATGGATGCAAGTGATTGTATGGCTTGTCATAAGTCAAAAGAAAAGTCAATTGGGCCTTCTTATCTCGAGGTTGCAAAAAAGTATAAGGATGATCCAAAGGCTTTGGAATACCTTAGTAAAAAGATTATTTCTGGTGGTGGAGGTGTTTGGGGTGAAATGGCAATGGCTGCACACCCTCAATTATCAACAAAAGAAGCATCCGATATTGCACAGTACATTTTAAGTTTGGCGGACCAAAAATTGAAAGTTAAAACCCTGCCCATCAAAGGATCGTTTATAGCAAAAGTGCCGGATAATGATAAAGGGAATGGGGTGTATATTGTGAGGGCTGCCTATGCCGATAGGGGTGCCAATGGAATGAATTCTTTACAGGCTGAAAAGTCTTTTGTCCTTCGATCGGCAAAAGTAGATGTACATGGTTTTGACACTTATGTTGATGTTAATAAAATGTCATTTGGAGGCAGTAATTTGGCTATACCCTCAAAATCCGAGGCCTATATGGTGCTAAATCAGATAGATTTGTCTGGAATATCATCCGTTCAGTTTGCCGCGGCAGCACCCATTGCACAGTTAAATGCTGCAGGAGGAAAAATAGAAGTACATTTAGGGAATCCCCAGGGAGCTTTACTTGGCGAAACCAGTTTTCTAAAAGCTTCTGATGCAAATGGATTTGCCCCTAGCGCACTTACTGCTCCTATAACCCTGAAAGATGATTATGATGGAAAACCCCAAGATCTATATCTGGTTTTTGCAAATAAAAATGCAGGGGAAGGTCAGTCACTTATGGTAGTTATGGGCATTGAGTTTAAAATGAAAGATAAATAATTGAGAAGACCTTAAAACTACTTTTTTGATGAATTCGCTTGGTGATTTCCTTGCTAAAAATGGACCTAGCTTTTATTAATAGTATTCATAATGTCAATTCTAAGCTTCACCCAATTTTTGGTTGCGAATTGCTAAAAATCGATAATTAGCTGTACCCTTTAAATGTGATATGGTTAGATCTAAAGAAGAAGCCCATAAAATAGGAGCAAAATACAGAGCTGCACGAAAGTGTGGCTCTTTTTTGTGTGCACCTATCTCAAGATTTTCCTTTCCTATCCCTAAAGGAATTTACCTCCTTAGAAATGCACCAATGAAATTCTATTATTATTTGTAACTTATATGTATGATTTGGTTAGATCAAAAGAGTGAGCCCAAAGTTGGGGTAGGGGTCATTGTCGTTAACGAGAGTGGGCGGGTACTTGTCGGTAAACGTAGAGGAGGCCATGCCCCCTATTATTCTATACCTGGTGGTCATTTAGAACTTGGGGAATCCTTTGAGTCGGCTGCCATTAGAGAAGTACAAGAAGAAACCAATCTTATTATTGAAAAGCCCAAGGTTATCGCTCTTACCAATAATCTGGAAACCTTTTCCTTAGAGGGAATACACTACATCTCTGTTATTCTGTTAGCCAATTCATACTCGGGTATTCTGCATTTGATGGAGCCCGATAAATGTGTAGAATGGCTATGGGTAGATCCCAAAAACCTTCCAAGGCCCCATTTTGATGCTAGTAGGATGGGGATTCATTGTTATTTGGAGGGGGTTTTTTACATACCAACCCTAGAAAATGAAAATCAGAAAACCGATTTGGAGGAATAAAAAAAGGAGCCATATAAAGATATAGCTCCTTTTTATACTACTGTTACATTTAATTTATTCTATGCCCTGGCCCAAGATATAAGGGGCTCCAAGATTTTTTAGTTCCTTTTCAAGTTGTGGAATGGTGCCATTGGCAATAGGTTTGATCTCTTCCACCAATTGGGAAGCCATATTTGCTGCAATTTCCAAATTATCTTGGTGCATAGGAGTGGGACCATAAGTCGTGGACATGCCCCTTCTGGCCGTGCCCAAATACGAATTGATGCTTGGGGGATTCCGTTCCCCTATTTCATCCTTGGATTTGTTGCCTTCCAATTTTTCCTCAAATTCAAATAGCTTTTGCTTAAGGTCGTATAATTTTTTGGTCAGGGCCCCAGGTGCAACATTAGCCTTGGTCAGTGCCAATTGCATGGCCTTTACCTTATCCATACTTTGGTTCAAAATATCTGAAACCATAGCGCTTTTGGTCTGCACCTCATTGTATTTGTTGGTGTAAGTCTGATAAGCCTCATAGGAAATACCTTTAAGCGTGCTTTCCCTAAGCGGAACCACTTGAAAACTCTGTGGCCCATCCAATAATGTGACGATACCATCGACCTCTTTTGAAAGGGTTGCAGAATAGGTCCCGGGCATCGCCAACGGTCCTGTGTTCCATCTCCCTCCGGAATCTTCGGTTTGTCCGGGTCTGATGGGTCTAGCGCTAGGATGTCTTAGGTCCCATGCCACTCTATTGATTCCTTTTTTGGTGGTGCCCTCTACATTGCGGATAACATTTCCTGCCTGGTCCATTATGGTAAGCCATATTTTAGCATCTTCCTGTCTACGCTCTTGTTCAAGGCCGTCCCAACCTGCAAAGGGAATATTCAGGTTTTTCTTTTCCAATTCTTTCTCCGTGTCTTTACGTGATTTTTCAAGATCCTTAAACTCATTGGCAAGGTGATACGTAAATACGGCTCCAAAATCGGGATTTTTTGCAAAATAAAAATCTGCTCCGGTATTACCTATGACACTTTTGGGAACATACCAAAGGGCTTTTCTAGTGGAAAACAATACCCCCTCTTTTTTTATGTTTTCAGGGGTAATTTCTCTTAGGGCACTATAATCATCCAGCACAAAGAATCCCCTTCCAAATGAGGCTCCCACCAAATCATTATGGCTTTTTTGTATAGTAACGTCCCGAAATGGTATTGTTGGAGATCCTGGTAGTTTTTGCCAGTTTTTACCAGCGTTCATAGAGGTGTAAATGCCATTTTCCGTCGCGGCAAACAATAAATTTTTGTTCACATGGTCTTGGACCAATCGCCACACCAAGGTATTTTCAGGGATATCTCCTTTGATAGATTGCCAGGTCTCGCCCATATTGGTGCTTTTGAACAAATATGTGGAGAAGTCTCCTTCCTTATGGTTGTCAAAAGCTACGTAAACGGTGTTTTCATCAAAAAGATCTGCTTTGATGTCGTTTACAAAAGACCGTGAGGGAATCCCTAGATTGGTCACCGGAATACGGTTCCAATTTTCTCCTCCATCTGAACTTACTTGTATAAACCCGTCATCCGTACCGGCATAGATCAAACCTTCTTTGATGGGCGATTCCGCGAGAGAGGTGATGGTGTTGTAGTTAGACATGGCGCCAACATCCCAAGGATTGTCCCAGCTTTGCTGTTTGCCCATAATGGGAAGGGTAATACGTTCCTCATTTCTTGTAAGGTCACCGGAAATGGGTGACCAGCTATTACCTCTGTTCTCTGACTTCCATACCCTGTGAGAGGCAAAATATAATCTTGATGCTTTGTGCGGACTTACCAATATTGGGGCATCCCAATTAAAACGTTCAAACCCCTCGCCAGCTCTAGCCTGTGGTTGTATAAAAACTTCTTCTCCAGAAGTTAAATCGATTCTGTGAAGACCCCCTTGTTGGGTCTCTGCATAGATGATATTGTTGTATTCAGGGTCGGTGGCAGATTGGTGTCCGTCCGCCCCCAATGTCTTATACCAATGTCCGTTATGGATCCCTTCTTCCTCATCTGTTCTAGATGGCCCTCCGGCAGATCCGTTATCCTGGGTCCCACCAAATATATGATAAAAGGGCTTTTGGTCATTTACTGCCACTTTATAGAATTGCGTCAAGGGTAAATTTTTGATATACCTCCAAGTTTTGGCCCCATCAAAGCTCTCATAGATACCTGCATCTGTACCTACCAATAAATAATCTGGATCATCTGCCCTAAAGGCAATGGAATGGTTGTCCGAATGTTTGTCCTCTTCTTCTAATTGAACAAAGGTCTTTCCTCCGTCACCGGAAGTTAGGATACGAACATTCATTAAATACAAACGGTCAAATTCATGCGGACTGGCATACAATTCCTGATAGTAGTGTGGACCTGTTCCCCCAGATACGGTATTGGACATTTTTTTCCAAGACGCCCCTCGATCTTCAGAGCGGTAAACAGCTCCTTTGGTACGGTCCAACTCTATGGCTGCATATAGGATATCAGGTCGTTGGGGTGATATGGCTATCCCTATTTTTCCCATATTTGATTTGGGTAGGCCACTGCTTAATTTTTCCCACGTATCCCCACCATCTTCAGATCTATGGAGTCCAGAATCTGGACCTCCGCCCATTAATGCAGCTACGGTCCTATGTCGTTGCCATGTTGCGGCGTAGATTCTATCTGGATTTCTAGGGTCCAACTGTATATCAGTTACTCCTGTCCATTCATTTCCTTTTAGCACATTATTCCAGGTTTTCCCTGCATCCGTGGTTTTGTAAAGGCCGCGCTCCCCTCCTTTATTCCAAAGTGGTCCTTGTGCAGCTACCCAAACAATATCTGGATTTGATGGATGCACAATAATTTCTGAAATATGCTGGGAACCTTTTAATCCCATATTTTCCCAACTGTTCCCTCCATCCTTACTTTTATAAACACCGTCACCGTAACCTACATGACGCCCACCTACATTTTCCCCTGTGCCTACCCATATGGTAGAAGGGTTATTTGGGTCTATGGTGATACAACCCGTGGAATACGAAGCTTCTTTGTCGAATAATGGGGTCCAAGTTGTTCCGGCATTTTCGGTTTTCCAAACACCTCCGGAACCAACTGCCACATACCATACATTTTGATCGTTGGGATGGACGGCAATATCCGCTATTCTTCCGGAGAGGAATGCAGGGCCTACATTTCGTAATTTTAGTCCTTCCAAAGAAATTTCATCGGGATTGGTGTCTTCTACATTGTTTCGTTTTTTTTGAGCATGGACTGTGGTAAAAAAGCACAAAAACAAAAGTGTGCTTAGGTGTAATAATTTTTTCATAGATCTTTTTTTGATGTTAGAAAATGTTATGCCAGTGAATTTAATGAAAATTTTACATATGGAGAACCGGCCCGGACGATGAGTAACATCTTTCACAGGTTTAGGCTTCCCATATACGGCAAGGAAGTGCAATGCATATAATGGGTGGGATGAATTACTGAATCTTTTTCATGAAATTGGAATAACAAGCAAAAACTTATGAGTTTACAGATGAGTCAGTTTTGTGTAAACGGTATAAAGTGATATGTGAGCTGGCCTTTTTGAATTATAGATTGATAAAATTGCTGGGATATTTCCTGAATTTTAAAGAAAACTCCTTTGCATAAGGTGGTTTTGTGAAATCTAAAAAAACAAATAAAATATTGAAGCAACTTACCCCCTGTAGATTTGCTGAACAGAATGAGCCATGGTATCCCTAAAGATTAATTGTCAGTTATATGGGCAATGGGGGAGAGGTTCTAGAAATTTCCTCTATTGCATACTTTATTGCATTCATTGTTCGAACTTTACCTTTTTAAAGAATACTAGTTTGGCAAGTAGGAAAGAAAGGATAATGATGTTGGGAAAAACCGATGTGGGCAGGGCCATATTTTTTATGCTACTCAGCACCTTGGGTTTTACATTTATGAATGTCTTTGTAAAATATTTGGTACATTTCAATGCCTTTGAATTGGTTTTTTTCAGGTCATTGGGCTCTCTTTTTTTTACAATGGGCTTCCTTTGGCAACAGGGAATCCCATTATTAGGTAATCAAAGAAAACTATTGGTATTGCGCGGGTTGGCCGGGGTCACGTCCATGACACTTTTTTTTATGTCCTTAAAATATCTGCCCGTAGGAACCTCTGTTTCCATCAGGTATATTGCCCCAATTTTTGCTGCGCTTTTTGCTGTTGTGCTCTTAAAGGAACGTATTAAAGGATGGCAATGGATTTTCTTTTTAATGTCCTTTGTCGGGGTCATCGTCCTAAAGGGCTTTGATGGGCAAGTTAGTTTTTTAGGACTCTCTTTAGCTATGGGAGCCGCAATTGCCAGTGGACTGGTTTTTATACTAATCAATAAAATTGGGCAAGGGGACCATCCAGTGGTTGTAGTCAATTATTTTATGCTAATTGCTACCCTTGTTGGTGGTGTATTGGCCATTCCCTATTGGGTAATGCCCCAAGGAATTGAATGGCTCTTCTTACTTTCCTTAGGGGTGTTCGGGTTTTTTGGCCAGTTGTATATGACCAAAGCCTTTCAAGGGGCCAAGACCAACCTTGTTGCTCCCTTCAAATATATGGAGGTCTTGTTTACAGGGGCAATAGGTTTCTTATGGTTCGATGAAGTATATGGGATGTGGAGTTTATTGGGGATTTTCTTGATTGTGGGTGGATTAGTCCTCAATGTATGGTATAAATCAAGACAAGAGCCTTTAAACTCTTAAGTGATGGTATGGCCCAAAAATAATCAGGTCTTTTCAATAGTTACCACCACCGACTTGCTGATTGGGGTATAGCTTTTATCTGCATACTGGTTGTAGGGGACCAATACATTGGTTTCTGGGTAATAGGACGCCAAATTTCCTTCAGGGATATCATAGGGAATTACTAAAAATTTCAAAGCCTTCCTCTCCTTTCGGTCATAGGTGCTGATGAGGTTCACCACATCCAATTTATCCAACTTAAATTTCTCCATGTCCCTTGGATTCATAAAAACAACGCGTCGCTCATTATGAACCCCTCTATAACGGTCATTAAGGCCATAAATAGTGGTGTTGAACTGGTCATGTGACCTAATGGTCATCAAGATAAATTCATCGGGTGACAACTTGTGCTCGGGAAGGCCACAAACGCTGAATTGTGCCCTGTTGTTGGGGAGTTTGCTAAAGTCCAATTCCCGAACATTGTTGGGCAAGTAATACCCGCTACCTTTAGATTTGTTGTTCACATCCTTAAACCCTGTGAGGACCATCCCCATCTTCTCACGAAGCAATTCGTAATCTGTACTTAAATTTTTCCAATCTACTGAATGGTTCCCCTTAAAATAGGCATCAGCTATA
>JBLGAT010000089.1:0-10942 GCA_047612485.1 Psychroserpens sp. | reverse complement strand
TTTTAAAACATAGCCATACGGGGCAGGAACTTTTTTTGACCCATGGACATCAAGCCGATTGGTGGAATTATACCTTTTGGCGCTGGGGCAGATTTTTGGTCCGGGTCCTATGGAAACCACTTCAGGTTTGGGGTATTGCAGACCCTACCAGCCCCGCCAAAAACTACAAAGAGTTGATCAAAGTGGAAAGGCGCATAAAAAAATGGATTCTAGGTAATGGGGAGCAACTGACCATTGCAGGGCATACCCACCGGCCCCGTTTTCCATCGCCAGGGGAAATACCATTTTTTAACGATGGTAGCTGTGTTCACCCGAGAAGTATTACGGGCCTGGAGATAGAAAATGGAGCCATCTCCCTTATAAAATGGCAAATAGCCACAAAAACTGATGGCACCCTGCAGATTGTTAGAGTGCTCCTGGAAGGGCCCCAAAAATTATTGGCCTACAAAAAAGCAAAGGACTCTTAAATTACAATCCCCTTACATCTACTTTGGAAACAACCCAAAGCTGAGCGTTATTTTTACATAAGTTTACAGTTCCTTAAAAAAAATAATTATAAAAGTGAGCAGTTTTACCAATAAAGAAAAGGCCATTAGGACCACTTATCTCAGTATTTTTGGGAATATGGCTTTGGCCATTGCAAAAGGTATCACTGGGGTCTTTGGCAATTCATATGCCCTTATTGCAGATGCCATTGAGTCCACCACAGATGTATTTTCCTCCATCCTAGTGCTTTTTGGGTTAAAATATGCCACCAAACCGGCAGACGACAACCATCCTTATGGACATGGGAAGGCAGAACCCCTGCTTACCTTTGTAGTGGTTGGGTTTTTAGTTGTCTCTGCCACGGTCATTGCCTATGAAAGCATAAAACACATACAAACCCCACACAAAGTGCCTGAAAAATTCACGCTAGTGGTTTTGGGTATTATCGTAATCATCAAGGAAATATTCTATCGGTTCGTCTCACAAAAAGGAAAGGAAACAAAAAGTGGCGCCTTACAGGCCGATGCTTGGCATCATCGTAGCGATGCCATTACCTCTTTAATGGCCTTTATCGGAATTTCCATAGCCATCTTTATGGGCAATGGGTATGAGACCGCGGATGACTGGGCCGCCCTCTTGGGATCTGGCTTTATCATTTACAATGCCTTTAAGATTTTTAGGCCTGCGTTGGGAGAAATTATGGATGAACACATGTACGATGAATTTATTGTCGACATCAGGGTCACCTCCAAAACCGTGGAAGGGGTCATTGACACCGAAAAATGTTTTGTACGCAAGGCCGGACTAACCTTTCACGTAGATCTACACCTTATCGTAAAAGGGGATATCAGTGTTAGGGAAGGGCATGGTATTGCCCACAGATTGAAAAATGTGCTTCAAGTTCAATTTCCGGAAATATCAGATGTCCTGATACATGTGGAACCCGCGTAATAGGACTCATTTAGTATTTAATATGAAGAACTAGGGTAGTATCTAATTATGCATGGGGCACAACATAGTACTATCATGTCCCATTAAACCTTTCATATGCGGGTTGTTTCCAATTTTACGGCACATCATCCTGCATGTTGCTGAATCTTTTTGCATCATACCCATCATATGTTCCATCATCATACCGGCCTTGAGGGAATCACTGGTTACTTCCTGCATCATTCCCTTCATATGCATCATATCGCGCTTTTCGACCAATAAGAGTTTAGACTGCTCATTATTAATCATTTTATCCATGAATTGGCTTATCATTTTATCATCACTAATAATGGTTTCCATTATCTCAGATCGGGCCTCTTCATTATTGAGGATTTTGGTAGTGTTCACTTGCTGTTTAGCACACCCCATGAAGAGTATAGCTGCAACAATCATTGCTGTTTTTTTAAATATTTTCATGATACTTGTTTGATAATGAACTTGTTAATATCTAAAAGTAAGTTCCTCAGGAGGAATTTAAAATGACAATGGTCATGTAGTTAATGAAGGCCGGCCCAATGAATCCCATTGAAATTCCATTGCCCAGCAAACGCCATGATTCCGGGATATAAAAATTAGCAAAGATTTCATATGTGGATTTCCCAATACCTTATCCATCTTCCAATTTGAAGGTAATGGGCATGCTATATGGTACCTTTACCGCTCTGCCCCTTTGTTTTCCTGGGGTCATAAGGGGTAATTTTGAGATTATACGGTGGGCCTCTTTTTCCAGATAAGCATGTGGCCCCCGAGTAGCGATATTTGTAATGTTTCCTTGGGTATCAATTATAAATTGCACGTACACCCTGCCCTGTATCCCCATATCTAAGGCCGCTTCCGGATAGGTGAAGTTCTTGCGTACATGTTCAGTGACTTTCATTTGGAAACATTCCTTTTGCGCCTCATTATTAGTAGTCTCCTCACATCCGGGAAATACCGGGACATTTTCGATAATGGCAAAAGGGACTTCCAAATCTTCCTCTTCCTCAACAACTTCAATTTCTTCTACCTTTATAATTGGTTTTTCTACTATCGTTTCTTGGCTCGATTCTGTACTTTGGATGACCGTTTCTTCGACTTCCTTAACATCCTCAACAACTTGTATGATGGCCGGTGCAGCAGGTGGAGCTGGGGGTGGTGGAATTTTGAAAACTTCAATTATGGGAACTTCTTCCTTGGGAGCCTCCAATATTTCCACAATTCTGCGCTCCGTTATTTCTTGTTTATAGGACTTATATTCCAAAGCTCTCCACGTTAAAAAGAGCACTAAAGCAAGCCCAATAACAAAATAGAGTCCACTGTTCCGATTTAAGTCCGCCTTTGGATATTTTTTGAGTTTCATGATATTCCGTTTTATCAATTTTTGCAGAATAATCAAATACCGTTTGCTTTGGTTCTAAAACTTACGGGTGGGAACTTTGAAGAAGAGCGTTGTTCTACGATTAGCCTAGCGCCCCAAAATGTTCAAATTTTCCAGTTCAAATTGGTTTTCAAAAAATTGGTCAGTGGCTATTCGAATGCTCAATTTCCTTTGGTTAGTCTTCCTTGGTCCTTTTTGGTAAAACCTCCTCTGGAAATGGGAAAAGAATGGTAGAATTCTTTTCAGCTGCAATATGTGATAGTGTTTGGTACAGTCTCAATTTTATTGCCGAGGGCGATTGATCTATCAGTTTACCCGCTTCCAGTAATTTTCCGGCCGCTTGCTCTTCGGCCAGAGCCAAAATAATTCTGGCCCTTCTGGACCGTTCTGCCTCCGCCTGGTTGGCCATCATCCTTTTCATATTCTCGGGCAGCTGTATATCCTTTATCTTTACATCATTGATTTCTATTCCCCACTCCTTGGTTTCCAATTCAACGATGGACTTTATGTTCTTGCCCATTTCTTCGCGCTTGGACAATATGGTATCCAACTCTACCTTACCACAAACGTCCCGCAACGCTGCCTGTGACAATTGGGTAATCGCAAATTTATATTCCTCCACTTCCAATACTGCCCTTTCCGGATCAATGATCTTAAAAAAGACAACACCATCTATACTACAGGGAACGTTGTCCTCGGTCATGACCTCCTGGGACACCACATTAAAAGTAATTACCCGTATATCGACCATTTGTATGGTCTCAACAAAAGGTATGATCCATCTAAAACCAGGCTGTAACGTCTTGATGTATTTACCAAACCTGAATTTTAGGGCCCTCTTATATTCAAAGACAACACGAATTCCAGCAAGGAAAAACAATACAAGAATCAACGTAAACAAAATAGGCGGATTCATCCTTATTCCTTTAGTTATTCAATACCCACAAATTTTTTATAGGTACAATAAAAATATTCGTTGAAAAATAGACCCAACTTCTCATCTTCACGGCATCGCAAAAATATTTCGTCAAAATTTCCAACCCTTCCTATTAAAGTTACGAAAATTATCGCCCACAACAAAGTCAAATCCCTATAATTAACGTTGGATTTAACACAACCCACATAACCAACCAATACATCTTTATCTTTGATTTGCAAATGTTTAAACAACGCATGTCACTATAATACCAAAACCGGACTGCCTTACGCAATGGGAATAATCGCATTCAACCAATACCTCGTTTTTAATCTATATTCTTAAAAATTCTGTCTCAAAATACCATAACCTTCAGCTTTTTTACCCTTTAATGACCATCGGTTAACTTATTCTTATCGAATTTAACAGCAAATTAATCACCTGTGGCAGAGTATTTGCTATTTTTAGACCGATATTGGTTTATTAAGAACACTATGAAATTTAGGTTAATTCCCGCTTTTTTATTTCTTTTTGCCTTCCAAGGATTTGGACAGATAGATGGCACCATAAAATCGATAAAAATTGATAATAGCGATAAAAACCTGAATATCAAACCCAGTAATCAGGGCACAGCTTTAAAGTTCCCTTCTATTTTGGACAAAAAACCAGATTACAATCTAAAAGATTCCTTAATGGCCAGAAATGTAAAGATGCTTCCCGATACGGAACTGAAACAAGCAGGCTATGACCTTAAGATCGACCCCAAGGTCAGGGAAAAGGAAAGCACCAATTCCAAGGCCCACTTTGGGGACATGTATTTGGGGGATGTAAAGACCACCTCAAAGTTTGTTGGTATCGTATGCAGGGACCATGAGTTTGTGGACGGCGATAGGGTCAAAATTATGGCCAATGACCAGATTGTAGAACCCAACCTTTATTTAACGGCCTCGTTTAAGGGCATCAATGTGGATCTGAACGAAGGCTTTAACCGTTTGGATTTTGAGGCTTTAAACCAGGGATCCTCTGGGCCCAATACCGCACAGGTGGATGTTTACGACGACAAGGGAAATCTTATCCACTCCAACAGATGGAATTTATCCACAGGGTCTAAGGCCAGTTTGATCATTGTAAAGGATTAATTGCGACCAGACAAGCTTTCCAAAAAAAAACTATCTCCTTTCCACAAAATGATGATACGCCTTGGCATTTCCGTTGTTCAATTAGCAAAAACTTTCCCTTAGTTTTGCTTTTCCCCAGGATGATAAGTCCTTTTAGCGCGTTTTAAAACATCCTCCCTATAAAATGGCACCTCTTTGAACTTCTTATCGGCATATGGTTGCGCCTGATCATTAAAATGAAGGGATTTAGGATCACCGTTCTGCCCTCCGGCGAGCATGCTTTTGGCTTTCACTTTTTTTCCAAATTCTACAACAGCTACAAAACTATTCCCCCTTGTTCCATAGATCTTTTTGGTATTGTTGGCATAACGTGCACCATAGGCGGCCAATGCGCCCCATCGTCCAGAGGCAAACCCGATTGGAATACTGGGAAGGCTATCGTTAAAAGGTTGTAGGATATCCCCATTTAATCTTTGGTACCTGTTTATTTCACCCCATGGGGTATTCCATGATCCAAAATCTGCATCCATTTGTTCAACCACCTCTTGGAACATTTCCAAGCGTTCGGTATACGGAGAGTCCGTCCCCAAATAGTTCATCAATTCCATATCGCTCAACCCTTCTGGACTGTCGCCCATCCTTCCATAAAGGGTGCCGTAGTAATGCGCCAAGGACATGCCAACGGCCTCCTTGGAGGTCTTAAGGTCCCACTGCCGTAAAACCTCTATTGGCTCCTTTAGTTTTGGATTTTTAGGACTGGTTTTATCATAGGCTTCCACCAACCCGGGAATCAGCTTTTCAAAGGCCGGTAAGTACGGATCATGTGCCAATTTGATAAGGCTGTCCAGAGTATATCCCTTCCTATTTCTCAATAAATCAATGGCATGTACCCCTCTAAAGTTTTCCTGATCTTTGGACATATAATTGGGATAATCCTTCTTTTTCGGACTATACTCCAATGCTGAGGTAAAAGGGGTTGAATTGCAATTCTGGATCCATCCATTGGCAGGATTAAGCACAAGTATATTCTCATCAACCGTGTGCAACCCTTGCCAATCCGTTTTGGGATTACTGCCGTCCACAGGCTTGGAATAATCAAAAATGGTATCCCTCTTGGGCACAAAATTGCCATGGAAATAGGCAATATTACCCTCGGCATCTGCATAGACCGTATTGTTGGAGGAATTGGTGCGTATATCCATCATTTCCCTAAAACCTTTATAACCTTCCTTTTTTGTACGAACATAAGATTGCTCCAAGGCTTTGACTGGGTTCCACATCATGGCAGAAGCCACCCACTGGTTTTCTGCCATATGGGTAATGGGCCCATGGTGTGTGCGATAGGCTGGAAAAGATCTTTCCTTTAGAGAATCCCCATCTTTATATTTCAAAACTATTTTGGAGGTCTCAATCGGACGCAACTCCTCTCCATATCTGTACATCAATTTCCCGTCCAAATCCATAATATTTTCCTTGAATTCATCCATGATATCGGTATAGGTAGAGGTATGCATCCAGCCTGTTTTTTCATTGAATCCCTGATAAACAAAAAACTGGCCCCATGTCACAGCACCATAGGCATTAAGTCCCTCTTCACTAACCACATGAACTTCGCCCCTGAAATAAAAGGAGGTATGTGGATTGATGAGCAACATGGCATTACCAGACTGGGTCAATTTTCCTGAAATAGCAATACCATTGGACCCTTGCGGCTCCAGTTCTGCCTCTTTTTTCTGGGCCTCCACTTCATTAATTTCCGGTACGGACATATCTCCTTCATAGAAGGCCTGAATCTTCTCAGTTGAAATCTGCTCTATATCACCCCCGATGGATCCTTCGCTAAAATACATGGGCATCCAAGGCTCGAAGTGGGTCAATAGCCTCGGTTGAACCTCAGGATGGGTATATAGATAATAATTAATCCCATCGGCAAAGGCATCACAAAGCTTTTTTAACCATGCCGGACTTTTTTCATAGTTGGCCTTCGCCTCCTCCTCTGTCATAAAAAGTTTTGCCCTCAGGTCACTGTAGATAGCTCCTTCCCCATCCACTTCTGCCAATCGACCAGTGGCCCAAATGTAATTTTGTTCTACCCTATAAAAATCGTCCTCACATTGCGCGTACAGAAGACCAAATACGGCATCGGCATCGGTTTTCCCATAAACATGGGGCACTCCAAAATCGTCACGAATAATGGTTGTATTGTCCGCATAGGTTTGCCAACGCTCTTCTTCTGTTTGTGGTGTATTGGATTTGCAGGCTACAAATGCCATTAAAATACAGACGTAAAATGCTTTCATGGGTAGATGGGTTTAATTGTTTCAATTTTGTTTGAAAAGGGAATAATATTAACCGTAAATCGGGATGGATTTTCACTTAACGGCATGAAAATAATCGACTTGCCACTGAAATACTAATTTAAACTTAAAAATTTCCAATCCTGGGACACTTACCTCTTTGTTCTTTTAATTTTTGGTAAATTGCGGGCTTAATTTACAACTTTCCCTAATAAATTTTCATTCCATAAAATGTCCGATAAAAAAGTTAATATCCTTACCGCCTTTAAAACAATCATTTGGCCAAGACGCAATATTGTATTTATAGGCCTCCTGCTCATTGTGGTCAGTAAAGCTGCCAGTTTTGTGGCCCCTTTGTCCCTAAAATATTTGATGGACGATATTATTCCCAACAAAAACATGGAGCTTTTGAAGTTGCTTGTCCTCGCCGTCGGATTGTCCATATTAGTGCAGGCCGTAACCTCATTTATGCTTACAAAAATCCTGAGTGTACAGGCTCAGTATCTTATTTCCGAACTAAGGGCCCAGGTACAGCGCAAGGTATTGTCACTACCTATTCGGTTTTTTGACAATGCAAAATCCGGAGCCTTGGTTTCCAGGATCATGAGCGATGTGGAAGGTGTTCGTAATCTTATAGGTACGGGATTGGTACAATTGGTAGGTGGCACCATTACCGCGGTGGTTTCATTGGTACTGCTGATTCGCATCAGTCCGTCCATGACAATTTTCACCCTGGTTCCCTTGGCCATATTTGCCTTGATCGCCTTAAAAGCATTTAAGGTGATCCGACCTATTTTTAGGAACCGTGGAAAAATCAATGCCGAGGTAACGGGAAGGCTTACCGAGACCTTGGGAGGCATACGGGTCATCAAAGGGTTCAATGCGGAAGCCCAAGAACACAAGGTCTTTGAGGAAGGGGTGGAGCGCCTGTTCCAAAACGTAAAAAAGAGTCTTACCGCCACTGCTTTTATGACCAGTTCATCAACCTTCCTATTGGGCTTGGCCACAACGGGAATTATGGGTATCGGCGGATATAAAATTATGATGGATGAGCTGACCATCGGGGAATTTTTGACTTTCACCTTTTTATTGGGATTAATGGTGGCCCCTATTGTTCAAATGAGCAATATAGGCAGTCAATTGACAGAGGCATTGGCCGGACTTGACCGCACCGAGGAACTCATGAACATGACAGAGGAAATGGATGAGGAGGACAGGACCACTATTTTAAAGAATATCAAAGGGGATATTGTTTTTAACGATGTATCATTTGCCTATGAGGAAGACAAAGAGGTATTGCACAATATAAATTTTGAGGTTAAATCTGGGTCTGTACTCGCCCTAGTGGGGAGCTCTGGTAGCGGGAAATCGACGATAGCTGGTTTGGCAGCCTCCTTTTTAAATCCACAATCGGGCAGTATTACCGTAGATGGAATTGATATGGCCACCGTCCACTTGGGAAGTTATAGAAAGCACTTGGGGGTGGTTCTCCAAGATGAGTTTCTATTTGAAGGTACGATAAGGGAGAACATCCTTTTTCCAAGACCCGATGCCTCTGAAGAAGAATTGCTTGCCGCAGTCAACTCGGCCTATGTCAATGAATTTACCGACCGTTTTGAAAAAGGGTTGGACACATTGATCGGGGAGCGGGGAGTAAAGCTCTCGGGGGGACAACGCCAGCGTATCGCCATAGCAAGGGCAATCTTGGCAAACCCCAGAATATTGATCTTGGACGAGGCAACCTCCAGTTTGGATACCGAAAGTGAAGCTTTGATACAAAAGAGTTTAGCAGCCCTGACCGAAGGGCGCACCACCTTTGTCATTGCCCACAGATTGAGCACCATTAGGAAGGCCAATCAGATTTTGGTTGTTGAAAACGGTCGCATTGCAGAGCAAGGCACACACGATGAACTCATAGCCAAGGAAGGACGTTATCATAACCTCTTTACCTATCAGGCCAGAATCTAAAATAAAAGACCTGCCTTTAATAAGGCAGGTCTTTTTATATTGGTATTGCTTAGTAGTAGAAGTTTATCAGCTCTCCGGAGCCAACTCCACTTCCAAGCCATTTAAATCTTTGGTCATATGGATCTGACAACCCAAGCGGCTGTTGTCCTTTACATTAAACGCTTCGGCCAACATGGCATCCTCATCATCCGATACTTCAGGAAGCTGATGACCAGAATTCACATAACACTGGCAAGAGGCACACATGGCCATTCCCCCACATATTCCTATGGTCCCCTCAGGGGCCAATTCATAGGACCTCACAATCTCCATAAGGTTCATGTTCATGTCTGTTGGGGCATCCACTTCGTGCAGTACGCCTTCCCTATCTGTAATCTTTATTTTAATATCGCTCATGGGCCGTTGGTTCAACAGTTCTAATTCTTCGCAAATTTAATAGGTTTCTTTAAGGGTTTGATGGTGTCATCTATCCTTTTAACAACTTTGAAGATTTTGTGATATTACTATATGGATTTCACTACAGATTTTTCGGCTTCTTTTTTTGTCCCATCAAAACCAGTGACCCCGCCAACGGTGGTATACTTCATCACATAGCGCTTATCGGGAAATATACGCTGATAGGCGCTCTGGCACATTAGTGTGGCCTCATGGAAGCCGCAAAGGATCAGCTTTAGTTTGCCCGGGTATGTATTCACATCCCCAATGGCATAGATACCGGGAATATTGGTCTGGTAATCCAAGGTATTATCGACCTTAATGGCATTCTTTTCTATTTGCAACCCCCAATCTCCAATGGGGCCCAATTTTGGTGAAAGTCCAAATAAGGGGATATAATCATCCACACTTAATACAACCTCTTCCCCTCCTGTTTTTTGGATGACCACAGCCTCTAGGGAATCTTTTCCCTGCAACCCAATGATTTCCGCTGGGGTTATCAAATTGATCTTTCCCTGATTCTTAAGATGCCTTACTTTCTCTACGGAATCCAAGGCCCCCCTAAATTCATTTCTTCTATGCACCAAGGAAACCTCCGATGCCACATCGGCAAGGAAAATACTCCAATCCAAGGCAGAATCGCCACCTCCGGCAATGACCACTTTCTTGTTGCGGTACACTTCGGGATCTTTGATCATATAGGCCACTCCGTTATCCTCATATTTGGAAAGGTTTTCCAATAAGGGTTTCCTGGGCTCAAAACTTCCCAATCCTCCTGCAATGGCCACTATAGGAGCTTGATGTTTTGTGCCTTTGTTCGTGGTGACCACAAAAGATCCATCGGGTTGCTTTTCAATGGTCTGCGCACGTTCCCCCAAGGTAAATCCCGGCTGAAAGGGTTTGATCTGCTCCATAAGATTGGAAACCAAATCCCCTGCCAAAACCTCAGGAAATCCAGGAATATCATAAATGGGTTTTTTAGGATAAATTTCAGAACATTGACCTCCTGCTTGTGGTAAAGCATCTATCAAGTGGCATTTTAATTGAAGTAATCCTGCTTCAAAAACGGCAAAAAGACCCGTAGGTCCCGCACCGATTATTAATATGTCTGTTTTGATCATGTATTCGTATTCTTAACAAAAGTAAAACTAGGAATGGACTCCCGGTCAATTAATGACATCCATCAGTTATTGAACTACATTCACTACCTCTTCGATTTGCGGGGCATACTTTTTAATGGTCATTTCCACACCGCTTTTCAGGGTCATTTGGTTAACAGTACATCCAACACAAGCACCTTCCAATTTTACCTTGACAGAAGTGTCGTTATCTATGGAAATCAGGGAAATATCCCCCCCGTCGCTTTGTAAAAAAG
>JBLGAT010000088.1:0-11127 GCA_047612485.1 Psychroserpens sp. | reverse complement strand
TCTTCTAGTACTGACCTTTAATAATACTGGAAAATTTACATAGGTAGATTTAACTTCCCTTATGGCCTCAGTTTCACTGGTGAATCCAGGAAATCCAAGAATTCGTGATGAATAGGTGAGCCCTGGTTCGAACCTAAGGTCCAAAAACTCATTGATGCGGAACTCTCCGATAAGCCCAACATTGAAACCAATGGATTTTTGTGTTAGGACGTCCCCAAGGTCATTTTTGTAATCGAACTTAAAATCATATTGGTTAAAGCCAAGGTAATATCCCCAGTTTAAAGGATGTTTATCCTCGTTTTCCAAGTTCATTACGGGTTTCTCGTTGAATTGTGCCCTGGATGCAAAGCCGCATAGCAATACTCCGAGCAAGAGAAAAAATTTAATTTTCATACGCCTATTTTGTAGCAACATAGATAGATGCGACCCCAAATGTCTGGGGCTTGTTCGCTACTCCTATAAACCCAATTTTTTCTAAAATATTGTTGAACTCTTGGCCATGAGGAAAAACGGCAGCCGATTCGGATAAGTAAGCATAGGCAGAGTCGTCCTTGGAGAACAATCGTCCTATTTTTGGGAGAATATTTTTCGTGTAAAAGTGATAACCTTGTTTAAAAGGGGTTTTGGTAGGTACGGCAGTTTCCAAGACTACAAAAGTGCCCCCGGGTTGCAGAACCCTGTATATTTCTGACAATCCCTTTTCTAGGTCGTCAAAATTTCTAACCCCAAAAGCTACGGTGACCGCATCAAAGGTGTTTTCTTTAAACGGTAGATCTTCACTGTCGCCCACCACCATTTCTATAGTGTCCGCGAACTTCTTCTCCTTTATCTTCTTTTTGCCCACCTCCAACATGCCAACGGAAATGTCCAAACCTACTATTTTTTTTGCGCCTGTCTGTATCAAGTTAATGGCCAGATCTCCAGTGCCAGTAGCAATATCCAAGATGCTTTGAGGCTGTTTTTTCTTTAAAATGGCAACGACCCGCTTCCTCCATTTTATGTCGATCCCAAATGAGATAACCCTGTTAAGGCCGTCATAATTCGTGGAGATCGTATCAAACATTTTTGTAACCTGTTCTTTTTTGCCTAGGGAAGAATCCTTGTACGGGGTTACCTTTTTGCTCATAACAACAATTTTTGGCAAAGATACTATAAAGACACAATCTTGGCGGTAGTTCGTTTAGTTAATCCAATAAACAGATGGAGTGTTGGTATTTCCTCTGCAAATTAAATGGGATGAGTATAAATTATTGTAATTTTGCAGAGCATAATTTGTAAAAATTTTTCATCAAAAAAGCCTATTTAAAGTTTTGGTGTTGCTTTTTGAAATTATCATTTGTAGTAATATATCCGTAGGCGTTTACTCAGATTTATGAAAAAACAAGGTATTTAACGTATGAAAATTATAATTGCGGGAGCAGGTGAAGTAGGTTTTCATTTGGCAAAATTACTCTCATACGAATCTCAAGATATTACCTTAATAGACACGAACAAAGAAAGTTTATCCTATGCGGATAGCCATTTGGATATACGTGTTCTTAAAGGCGATGCTACTTCCATTTCGGTTTTAAAAGACGCACAGGTAGATAGATCCGACTTGGTCATTGGCGTTACAGCCTCTGAAACCACCAACCTTACCTTGTGCCTTTTGGCCAAGCAGTTGGGTTGTAAAAGGACGATAGCCAGAATTTCCAATGCGGAATTTATCCAAAATAAGGAAGCCATCAAATTCTCTGAACTTGGAATAGATGAGCTTATATCCCCTGAAGCCCTTGCGGCAACAGAAATACAGTTGTTGCTTAACCAATCAGCATTTAACAACACCTATGAATTTGAGGACGGCGCCTTGATCATGGTTGGTGTTTCTTTACCAAAACAAGCTCCCTTTGTAGGGAAAATGGTAAAGGATGCAGCAAAGATATTTCCGGAACTACATTTTATGCCCATTGCCATACAGCGCACGGGTACCCAATATACCTTGATTCCCAGAGGGGATACCGAATTTAAATCTGAAGATCAGGTGTATTTTATCACCTCTAAAGAGGGGGTGGATGAGTTGTATAAATTGACAGGGAAAGAAAAGACCGAAATTAAGAATGTTATGATTCTTGGTGGGAGCAAGGTGGGTTATAAAACGGCGAGGGACCTATGTAAAAATAAGTTCAACGTGAAATTGATAGAAAAGGATAAGGAAAAAGCCTTTGATCTGGCCGATGAACTTCCCAATGCCCTAATCATAAATGGGGACGGCAGGAACGTGGAATTGTTGGAAGAGGAAAATCTGGAAGCTATGGATGCCTTTGTGGCGGTAACCGGTAATTCTGAAACCAATATCATGTCCTGTTTGGTGGCTAAATCCAAGAATGTCAAAAAAACCATCGCCTTGGTGGAGAATATGGATTACTTTCAGCTGTCACATTCCATTGGTATAGACACGCTGTTAAATAAAAAGCTGTTGGCAGCCAACAATATTTTTAGACACATACGAAAAGGAGAGGTCGTAGCGCTTACAAGGCTAAATAACCTCAATGCAGAAATTCTTGAATTTATAGTAAAACCAACTTCACAGGTGAATGGGAAGATCATAAGGGAGCTCGATTTTCCAAGGGAAGCTACCATAGGTGGTGTTGTCCGGGATGGAAAGGGAGTCATTGCCTTGGGGGATTTCAAAATTGTCCATGGGGACAGGGTAGTCGTATGCTGTTTGCCCAGCTCCATTCCTAAAATAGAAAAGCTGTTTTTATAAGATGGCATTAAACTCTAAAATAATCTTTCACCTAATGGGACTGCTGTTGCTCTGCAATGGCTTCTTTATGCTCATTGCTGCATTTGTAAGTGGCATCTATGAGGATGGGGTGACCTTGGAAATTGCCTTGGCGGCCATAGTGACCATGTTGCTGGGGGTGGTGTCCATGTTTTTTACAAGGGCACATAAAAAGGAAGTGAAGCGTAAAGAGGGGTACATTATTGTGACCTTTGGATGGCTGGTGATGTCCGTCTCCGGCATGTTGCCCTATTTGTTCTCCGGTGCCATTCCCGATGTTACCAACGCCTTTTTTGAAACCATGTCTGGCTATACCACTACGGGAGCATCCATTATGGACGACATAGAAATTATGCCTGAAGGAATCCTGTTCTGGCGCAGTCTTACACATTGGATTGGGGGAATGGGAATCATTGTCCTGGCCATAGCCATATTGCCCTTATTGGGTATTGGGGGTATGCAGTTGTTTGCTGCCGAGGCACCCGGTCCAAGTGCTGATAAGCTACATCCACGGATTACCGATACGGCGAAAAGATTGTGGCTTATTTATTTCGGTTATACGGTGGCGGAAACTATTTTGTTGAAGTTGGCGGGGATGTCCTTTTTCGATGCCATCAACCATTCTTTGGCCACTTTGTCCACTGGCGGTTTCTCCACAAAAAATGCCAGTTTGGCTTATTGGAACAATCAACCCCTTATTCAATACATTGTAATCCTGTTCATGTTTTTGGCGGGAAGTAATTTTGTACTGAGCTATTATGCCTTTAAAGGAAAGGTACAGAAGGTATTGATGGATGAGGAGTTTAAGTACTACACCATATTTGTAGTGGGTTTCACCATAATATCCGCCTTGGTCATTTATTTTAAGGCACAAGTGCCCATATCGGATTATCATCCTATGGTCTTGGGTCATGCAGAGGCAGCTTTTAGGCATGCCCTTTTCTCTGTGGTCACCGTTATCACGACCACGGGATTTGTCTCAGCTGATTTTACCAGTTGGACGCCCTTTTTGACCATTTTCTTTTTCGGCTTATTTTTCTTAGGGGGTTCGGCAGGCTCAACAGCCGGTGGTATCAAAGTGATGCGCCATTTATTGATCATCAAAAACGGGCTACTCGAATTTAAGCGGACCCTGCATGTCAATGCTATCATCCCGGTACGATACAATAACAAGACCGTTAAGGAACATATTGTGTATAACATAATCGCCTTTTTTGTACTGTACATGCTCTCCTTTATTATAGGGGCTTTGGGATTGGGATTTATGGGTCTCGATTTTGAATCGGCCATTGGGGGCGCTGCTTCTTCTTTGGGTAATGTGGGGCCAGCGTTGGGAAGCTTAAACCCTATGAGTAATTTTAATTCCCTTCCAGCAGTAGGTAAATGGTGGTGCTCATTTTTAATGTTGTTGGGAAGACTTGAGCTTTTTACGGTACTGATTTTGTTTACCCCTTATTTTTGGAAGAAGATATAATATAAAAAAAGCCTGCATCTGCAGGCTTTTTTATTTCTTAAATAATATTAGTTTTTCTAAAGCACTGCTTTTATTCTAGCCATGGCTTCTTTAAGATCCTTTTCAGAAGCTGCATAGGAAATCCGGATACAGTCTGGATTGCCAAAAGCTTCCCCTGTCACTGTGGCCACGTTCGCATGTTCCAAAAGGTACAGTGCAAAATCCGACGCGTTGTTAATGGTGGTGCCATTCAAGGTCTTTCCAAAGAAACTGGAGATATTGGGGAATACATAAAAAGCACCTTCGGGGATATTCAATTTAAACCCGTCTATTTCTCCTAAAAGGTTCAATACCAAGTCGCGCCTTTTGTGAAATTCATCAATCATGAACTGTATTTTGCTCACTGGAGCCTCAAGTGCAGCTATGGTTGCACGTTGAGCAATGGCATTGGCACCACTGGTGATCTGACCTTGGAATTTGGTACAGGCCTTGGCAATCCAATCTGCTGCCCCAATATAACCAATACGCCATCCGGTCATCGCAAATGCTTTGGAAACACCGTTAACGGTAATGGTTCTTTCGTACATGCCATCTATTGAGGCAATGCTTGCGTGACCACCAATAAAGTTGATGTGTTCGTATATTTCATCGGAAAGGATAAAGATATTTGGATGTTTTCTTAAAACAACGGCCAATCCTTCCAACTCTTCCTTGCTGTATACAGAACCACTGGGGTTACAAGGTGAACTGAACCAAATCATTTTTGTCTTTGGTGTAATGGCTTTTTCCAGCTGAGCCGGAGTCATTTTAAAATCACTTTCAATGCTTGTAGGTACTTCTACAGGTACCCCTTCGGCAATCTTTACGATATCACTGTAGCTTACCCAATACGGAGCAGGTAATAGCACCTCCTCACCTTTGTTTATCATGACCATGGCAACATTGGCCAAGGACTGTTTAGCTCCAGTGGAAACTACAATTTGGTTGATGTTGTATTCAAGGCCATTATCCCTTTTGAACTTATTTGAGATCGCTTGTTTTAGATCGGCATAGCCATCTACAGGGGAATAGCTGCTGTAATTGTCATCTATTGCCTGTTTTGCAGCTTCCTTAATAAAATCAGGAATATTGAAATCCGGTTCTCCTAAACTTAGTCCAATGATGTCCTTGCCTTCACTTCTAAGTTCCCTTGTTTTGGCAGCCATCGCCAAAGTGGCAGATGTAGCCATGTTTGTAATCCTTTCGGATAAATGTTTCGTCATTCGTAGTTTAAATTTACTGGTACTGAAGATTAGGCTTTTTACCCAATTCCTTTAAATGTTTGAAGTGCGAAATTATAGCTTTTCTTGTAGTTTTATATTCGTTGTATGGTAAATTAAATTCTTTCGCTGTCTGTTTAACAATTTCGGAGATTTTTGTGTAATGTACGTGACTGATGTTAGGGAAGATATGGTGCTCTACCTGATGGTTCAAGCCCCCTGTAAACCAGTTGACTAAACGGTTTTTGGTACCAAAATTTACAGTTGTAAACAATTGATGGATGGCCCACGTATTTTTCATAGTACCACTCTTGTCGGGTAACGGTGTCTGTGCATCATTGACAATATGTGCCAATTGGAATACAACGCTCAAAACAACACCGGCCACATAGTGCATAATAAAGAATCCCAATAAAATTTTCCACCAAGCAATATCCAAGATCAACATCGGTAATACGATCCAAATGGTAGCGTAAATTAATTTGGTGACCACCAAGGTGCTCCAATTGGTTGCCGGACTTGGTAATTTCCCATAGGATAATTTGCGCTTCATGAAACGGTACATCTGTTGGAAATCCGTTGTGATCGCCCAATTGAATGTAAGAAGACCATAAAGTAAAACAGAATAGAAATGTTGGAATCTATGGTATTTGCGCCATTTGGCGTGTTTTGAAAATCTAAGGATGCGACCGGCTTCCAAATCCTCATCGTGTTCATGGATGTTGGTATAGGTATGGTGCAGAACATTATGCTGTACCTGCCAATTGTAAACATTACCGGCAAGGATGTAGATGCTGCTCCCCATGATCTTGTTTACCCACTTTTTGGTGGAATATGATCCATGGTTCCCATCGTGCATAACATTCATTCCAACCCCAGCCATTCCAACACCCATGGTGATGGTCAGCAATAGATTTGCCCAATTTGGCAATCCTAAGGTCAAAATCAGAAAGTAAGGTGCCAGAAACAGGGCAAACATTACCGCTGTTTTAAGATGTAACCGCCAATTTCCGGTTTTCTTTATGTTGTTTTCTTTGAAATAGTCGTTTACACGATTATTTAAGGTCTTGAAAAATTGGGTAGAATCCTTCCTTGAAAAGCGAATGGTTTCTTTGTCCATGAAGTATATTTTTTTGTAAAGATAACACAATTAGGAACTAAAATTGCCAAAACCGTATTTTACAACGCCAGTATTGTGCTATTTTTACCAAAAATTTAACCCAATATTATGGCCGTTGACCTCATTTTCAAATATTTCCCAACTCTGACCAACGAACAGAAAGAAAAGTTCACCAAACTTCAGGAACTATATCAGGATTGGAACCAAAAAATAAATGTGGTTTCCAGGAAAGATATAGACGAGTTGTACCTGCGTCATGTGCTTCATTCTTTGGCCATTGCAAAAGTGCAGCAATTTAATCCGGGGACAACCGTATTGGATGTGGGAACGGGAGGCGGTTTCCCCGGGATTCCGTTGGCCATTCTTTTTCCAGAAACACATTTTACCCTCGTAGATGCCATTGGTAAAAAAATCAGGGTGGTGGAAGAGGTTGTTGAAGGCTTGGGGATCACCAATGTTACCGCAAAGAATATGAGGGTCGAGGAATTAAAGGGGCAATTCGATTTTATCGTAAGCCGCGCAGTGGCCGCCATGCCCACCTTTGTTCATTGGGTCAAAGGAAGGATCAAAAAGAACTCTGTCCATGAACGGAGAAATGGTATTCTATATTTAAAAGGAGGAGATTTGACCGAAGAGCTGATGGATTATAAAACAGTCGAAATAATTGATTTGCCCGACTTCTACGAGGAGGAATTTTTTGACACGAAAAAAGTGGTGTATCTCCCCATTAAATTTAAGGGCTAAGTCTAAAGGCTTAACAAATTGTAATAGGATTCCCTGCAACTTTTAGCGTACCCCTTTATGAAGTACCCTACTTGACTAAATAAACTAATGATTTTGTTTACGACACTCTTTCTATGATTCTCTTCCATGATTTCAATATTTTGGTGGTCTTAGGATACTTTAGTAACGTAAAATTTATCAAAAAATTGCGACTATAGGAAAATTTCTATACGGTATCGTTAGGATTTTAAGCGTGTAGTGGTTTAATGGAACTTATAATCTGCTAAAAATCTCTTTTAAAAGTAAGCTTTGGGCTTAATGTAAAAGTCCGCTAGTGGAAAAAACTAGCGGACCTTATATCAAATTATTTATTGTTATCCTAAGAATGGATATCTATAATCTTCTGGAGTTACAAATGTCTCCTTGATCAATCTTGGGGAAACCCATCTCAGGAGGTTCTGTGGTGAGCCTGCCTTGTCGTTGGTTCCAGAGGCTCTTGCGCCACCAAAAGGCTGCTGTCCTACAACGGCTCCTGTTGGTTTGTCGTTGATGTAAAAGTTACCGGCGCAATTTTGTAACGCTTTGGTAGCTTCGTCAATGGCATAACGGTCTCTAGACAATACGGCTCCTGTAAGGGCGTATTCCGATGTTGAATCGACCAACTTTAATGTGTTCGACCAATCCTTGTCCTCATAAACATAAATAGTAACCACAGGGCCGAACAATTCCGTTTCCATGGTAGTGTATTTTGGATCAGTGGTCAAGATAACCGTGGGCTCTACAAAATACCCTTTGGATTTGTCGTAACCTCCACCAGCTATGATTTCGGCATTTGTATCTGCCTTTGCCTGGTCTATATATTTGGCCAATTTATCAAAAGATCCTTCGTGGATAACAGCAGTAATGAAATTGCTCATATCCTCTGGAGTTCCTGGCTTGTTTATGGTCGCCAAATCCTTTTTCACCAAGTCCAATATTTCTTGGGAAGTGGATTTAGGTAAGTAAACCCTGGATGCAGCACTACATTTCTGCCCTTGGAATTCGAAAGCACCTCTAACGATAGCTGTGGCCACTTGTTGTGGTTTGGCAGTAGGGTGTGCAAGGATAAAATCCTTGCCTCCAGTTTCACCTACAATTCTTGGGTAGGTCTTGTAATTATGTATGTTGTTTCCTATTTGCTTCCAAATGTTTTTGAAAACGTTGGTAGAACCTGTAAAGTGTAAGCCAGCAAAATCAGGGCTTGCCAAAGCAGTATCCGTAATCATTACTGGGTCCCCGTAGACAACGTTGATTACCCCATCAGGAAGTCCTGCTTCCTTAAATATATCTACGATTACCTTAGCTGAGAAAATTTGACTGTCACTAGGTTTCCATAAAACCACATTCCCCATCATGGCGGCACTTGCTGGCAAGTTCCCCGCAATTGCCGTAAAGTTAAAAGGAGTTATGGCGTATACAAAACCTTCCAAAGGTCTGTATTCCAACCGGTTCCAGATACCTTCGGCAGAATCTGGCTGCTCTTCGTAAATCTGTGACATGTATTCCACATTAAAACGAAGGAAGTCAATAAGTTCACAAGCGGCATCAATTTCAGCTTGGAAGATGTTCTTGGATTGCGCTATCATAGTAGCAGCATTTATCTTTGCACGGTAAGGTCCAGCAATAAGCTCGGCTGCCTTTAAGAAGATGGCCGAACGTTGTTCCCAAGTAAGGTTGGCCCAAGCTTCTCTAGATTCCAAGGCATTTTCAATAGCTTTGGAAACATGCTTCTTTTCAGCCAGGTGGTATTTCCCTACAATATGTTTATGGTCGTGTGGAGGGGACATCGGTCTGGTGTTTCCAGTTTTTATTTCCTCGCTACCAATATAAAGTGGTACTTCTACATTTCCATCAAAATACGTCTTGTACTGTTTAAGAACGGCTTCCCTTTCTGGAGTTCCTGGAGCATAGCTTTTTATCGGCTCATTAATTGCTGTGGGGACATGAAAAAATCCTTTACCCATGGTGCTTTTGTTTTAAGTTAAAAATCGTACCAAAGATACTAAATGAAAAATCTACTAAAAACTAAAATGGAGTAAATCAGGAATTTAATTCAAGGCAAAAGGAGCACTGAATTTAAAAGTGGGTACATACACCCTAAATTTCTCAGTAGAAGTGAAATTCACCATGTTGTAATGTCCTTTCATGGCGCCGATAGGAGAGGCCAAAAGACATCCAGAGCTGTAGGTATGGGACTCTCCGGGTTTAATTACGGGTTTTTTGCCGATAACCCCTTCCCCATCCAAAATTTCCAATTCGTTGAGCGCATCATAGATTTGCCAATGTCTGGAAGTCAACTGTACGGAGTCCTTGCTTTGGTTTTCAATGGTGATCGTGTAGCCAAAGGCAAAATGCATCTTATAGTTTTTAAAGAAGGTTCCTTCAAAACTAGTGGATACTGAAATTTTAATGCCTTTTGTTACTTGGGTGATCATGATTTTTATAGTATGTAAAAATGGTTCCCGTAAACAGGGTTAATATTGAGAATACAGCTAAAATAGCAAAAACAGTGTTAAGAATCAGATATTTAACAAAAGTTTTCAATCTTCCCTGTCCGTAAAAGTTTCGCGTTGCTTTATAGAGATAGACAGAAAAAATGAGAAGGAAAATCCAACCAATATCTATAATATAGCGTCAACTATGAATCTAAGGAGGAGCAAGATAAACAACAAAGACTGAATGAGGAAGTTAAAGATGAGATGTTCGATGTAATCGTATTTTTTTCTGACATACATCAGCCAAATGAACAAGGCGAATACGGGTAAAAAGAAAAATATAAAAAAAGGGATATTGGATATAAGAAATTTTAAAAAGGTCCCGGGCTGATCAATTGCCTTTAGAAGGCTCTATGCAAGGTCAAATGATTTTCTATTTTGTTACCTTTCAGGTATTTCAATTTTTTTTTTGCGGCATTGAATCTTTTAACGTGCCATGTCATTTTGTGAGGGGTCCGCTTCATTTAATACTTCTTCTTGCTCCTGGTTGATTATAAGTTAATTTTAGTTGCTGATGTTCCTGGAATTGGCAGAACCAATGCCGATGATACTGTCATATAAATCTCCAAAATTTCTATAATATACCAAAATCAAATAATTGTTTTCGGTAAAATGAAAATTTCCAGAAACTGTATTGAGGTCAATTGTGCCATCTCCTTTTTTGATGACGTATTTGTAATTGTGGAAGCCTTGTTTCATTTCAATGACTGCTTCCATATATCCACTTTGGTCATTATAGGTCATTTTGTTTTCATCGGTCATTTCATAATTATTGAATTTGCCCAAGACATATACCTCGTCCAGACCAATTTCGGGAGTATATGGAAGGAAAAAATGAATGTAGGTATATTCCGCTTCCCTAGATGAATCATCACCTTGAAGTGTTCTGATGGCAAAATCCCCATTGATGTCAGGGTAATAGGTGTAAGGACGTTGGTCCCTAAAGATATCGGGAAAAAGATAATGGTTATAGAGTCCGTCCATTTCTATATGCGAGATCACTGCGCTTGGCGCTCTAAGGTCCTTGGTGTCAAAATTTAAGTATTCATTGCCGCCGTAAAAGCTGGTTTCCTTATCGTATTTGTAGACCAATTCATTGCCGATGGTGAATTGTGGGGGGATATTGTAAATGGTTGTGGGCCAGTAATTGTTTTGCAGAATGGCCACTTTAACTTCCTTTTTTGGGTTCACCAATTGTATCCCCGAGGCTCTTATATTGAACTGGACTACTTGTTTTTCGTCTATATAATTAAAATCTCTTGAACGTTTTACCG
>JBLGAT010000087.1:0-11134 GCA_047612485.1 Psychroserpens sp. | reverse complement strand
TAAAAATATCTTCTTTACCAAAGATTAGTAATCAGATTTTATGGGATTACTTCTTGATATAAGTTGAAATGAAAGGCTATAAGGAATGCAATGAACTCCAATTCGCGGCATATTCCTAGATCATTAATGAGGCAATTTATCTCTCAAAACGCCATAGGCAAAAGTTCCCAATAAGGCTGCAGCAATAACTATGAGCATGGTGAACACTCCCGTTCCCAAAAGAATGTACATTGGTCCTGGGCAGGCTCCTGCCAAACCCCATCCCAAGCCAAAAATGGAACCTCCTAAGATATAACGAGCAAAACTCTTGTCTTTTGGCGGCAAAAAAATCTCTTTGCCTTCCGTACTGTGTACCTTGAATTTTTTGAAGAGCCAAACTCCTAGAATTCCCAAAAACACAGCAGAGCCAATAATGCCATACATATGAAAGGATTGGAATTTGAACATTTCAAAAATTCGATACCAGGAAACGGCCTCGGATTTAACCAACACAATTCCGAAAAATATACCGACCAATAAAAATTTTAGAAACTTCATACTTAAAATATTAGGGGTAAAATAAAATGGGTCATGATAAGACCTCCTATAAAAAATCCGATTACGGCAATCAAGGAAGGCAGTTGTAAATTGCTCAATCCAGTTATGGCATGTCCAGAAGTACATCCTCCTGCATATCGGGTGCCAAAACCTACGAGAAAGCCTCCGATGATCAAGATGGACAAGCCCTTTAGGCTAAGCACATTCTCCCAACTATAAATTTCTGCGGGCAATAGGGTTTCCCCTATATTGGTGAATCCAAATTTTCCTAAATCGGATACCGTTTCTGCGCTTAAAGCAATTACGGAATGGTCTGAAAGGAATTCGGAGGCTATAAACCCACCGATTATGGCGCCCAGTACCACGGTAAGGTTCCAGCGTTGGGCCTTCCAATCGAACCTAAAGAATTCCGAATATTTTCCCGCTCCACCAATCGAACATAAGGTTCTAAGGTTGGAAGACATGCCAAATGTTCTTCCAAAATAGATCAAAAGTAACATGATCAGGGCTATAAGTGGCCCTGAAACAAACCAGGGCCAAGGTTGTAAAATGAAATCCATAGCTATTATAATTTGTACAAATATAAGTGGAAATTCAGAAGGACTCTTGAATAATTGATGCACAAGGTTGAACTGTATTGTTGGCAAATGGATTGTATATTTATTTAAAGTGTATGACCATTGTCATATCTATTTTATAGAAAAGCGAATAGATTTAGGGTCCTAAAACCTAATGAAATGAATGTTATTTTTTATGCCACAGACCGTACCGAGAATTCTGCACCAGTACTGCGTTATGCCTATGAACTTAGTTCTAAGGTAGGAGCACAGTTAATTGTCTTCAATACCCATGAAATAGAGCCTATAAGGGTTATGGTATCAAGGCCTCCAGAGCAAATTGAATATCATGTTATAGCCGAGCAAAAGGAAATCTTGGCAACCTATTGTGCCAAGCATCTAAAAGGGGGATTGGAAGGTAAAAATATAAAGTTTGAAGTGGTTACCAATGACTCCGTCACAGAAGGGATTATAGAAAATTCCAAAAACCTGGCTGCGGAACTGGTCATTATTGGAAGAAAGGATAAACATACCGAACGAGGGTTGTTTGTAGGGGATATAGGAAAAAGCTTGGTTGAAAAATTATCATGCCCTTTAATGATTGTTCCCAATTCTGGGGGTGATCCCATAAAAAAAATCCTGTATGCCACAGACTTCATGGAGGCTGATATTGAGGCAATTAACAAATTAGTGCCCATAGCAAAGGCGATGGATGCAAAAGTCAATATCGTCCATATTTCCACAGAAAAGGAATATGCAGGGAAGGAGCAAATGGAATGGTTTAAAGATATGTTACATCAGAAGGTGGAGAATGGGCATTTGAACTTTAAATTGGTTTTTTCGGATGATATAGAAGAAGAGCTGAAAAATCAATTGAAGCAGATTGGGGCAGATTTGGTGGTGCTATTGGAGCGTGAGGAAAAGGGGTTTTTAAACAAACTGTTCCATAGGAGCATGGTTAAAAAGTTAGAGGGACATATTTCTATTCCCTTATTGAGTTTCAATCAATCCAATTTGTGAGACAACCATACAGCCTATTAATTCGAAAAATACTTTTTTCTAGTACGTCTTTTAGGATGTTTGATTAGTTCGGACATTCCCTATGGTACTTCTTGTCAAGTAAAAAGAACCTTATTTCTTCAAAATATCCTTTGTTAAATTATAGATAATGACAACTACCGTTCTATTTACTTAGGTACATTTGTGTAGGATACGAAATAAATTCATTTTCGTATAAAATGGTTTTAAAATGATTTCTAAAGGTGTTATTCTGATGATCGTAGGTGTTATAACAGCTATTATTGCCTATAAAATGTTGGAAAATGTGAAGTTGAACGCTTCTAAAGATGGGTTGGAAATCTCTAAAAAACCTAGATTTAAAGGTTATTTTGGAAAATTTTTGGGGCTAGTAGGGGTGTTGGTATTCTATTTGGGGGTACTTCTGCTCATTTTGCGTTATTCAATTTCTTGATATCGATTAGGGCACTATTAAAATCCTTGTTTTTTCTTTTATTCGAAGTAACCACCTGGTTGATTTTATCAGTAAGTAAAGATATTTGTAGACACAAAAAAAGGAGCAGCTTATTATTTATAAGTCTGCTCCCTGTTTATGTTTATTAATCGATATTTTCCTTATCCATCCAATACAATAAGTATGGTATATTATAGGCGTGTGTCCAACCAAAGACACGTAAACCCTGATTTGTTTGCCAGTTAGTGAAACGTCCCTTGCTTTCCGGAAGGTTTGAAATCTTCAAGAGATCTTCACTATACGTTTTCGCATTCTCATATTCTTCCGGTGATTTTGGTAATATCCCTATCTTCAATACTTCCGCCCTTGATAAGGCTTCATCTAAATAGCTTTTTTCACCACTGAATTCATATCCGAGAAGCAAAGGATATATGGTTGCTAAATAAGATTCCATCTCATGGTTTCGGGGCGGTACATCTCTAACCCACCTAGCATGTTCCACTAGCGCTTTTCTTACTTTTTCATCCCCTGTTATTTGTTGATATTTGTACAGTCCTTGAGCTACATAAGTTTGACTATATCCAAATCTATCCAATAACAGATTTCCTCCTTGTCTTTCTTGAAACTCTAGCATTAAGCTCACTCTATCATCTAGCTCATTTTTATACTTCTGTAGTTTGGTAGCATCATAAAGCTCAACAAGATTAAGAACGGATAAATACAGTCTTCTTCCTCTTAAATCGTGTTCTCCCCATATCCTGTTAATGTATGTGTCTCCGGTCATTTTAGCGACATCTAGTGCCCTATGGTCAGCAGAAATGTAATATGAAGCTACCCATCCTTGAATCCAAACATGTGCACTTAATAAAGCAGACCAATGTTCGTTGCCATGCCTTCTACCAATTCCCAAATATGGGGTTGATTCTGGTTCTTCCTCGTAGTTCCAGAAATCTATGGCATCATTAATCTCGCCGTAATATTTACGCTTTTTAGGCCAATGAATGTTATCCACGTCCATTGTATGCCTACTCATGGCCTGTGCCAAATTAAAATATTTAGGATCTCCAGTCCGCATAAAATTAGTCCAAAGCATAAAGTCAACCGTGGGTTCATTATTTGTCCATTGCACCCAACGACCATTAAAGAAATAACTCTTTCCATCCCCGTAGTTAAATATGCCATACCAAGGCTCATGTTTTTGGTTAAATGCCCACCATTGATACTTATATTGCAAGGCATTTTCGAAGGCTACATGCTTGTTTGTTTTAGGTGCCATATTACCATAAACCTTAGAGCCTGTATACCAATCAGGTGTTGCATGTGCTACCGGACTATCAATAACATAATCCATTTTAAGTCCTATCTCTTCCGTGGCCTCATTATCATGAAAATAGTAGATGAATTCTGTGGTTTTGGTGATTCCTTGAGCAAAATTCCCCAACATTCCACCATCTGATTCTGTATTATGCCTAGCAAAGCTCATGGGTCCATTTTCCAAGGGCCATATACTACCAGTAATTGAACCTGTAATTGGGTCTATTTCAATACCTTTTGGATATTCTTTTAAAAAATTCTTTATGCCAACACCAATACCCCTTTGACCATCAGTAACATTTACCCATCCTTTTGCCCTTTGAGATTTCACCACATTCTCTTTACCTTTAGAGATTGTAGCTTCAAATGTCGGCTTGGTTTTCATTTCCTCATCTCCATCTTTTTTAAACCCATTTACATAAAGACTTCTTAAACTTTTACTCCTCGTTCTCTCGGGTCCCTGTTGTAAAAGTTGTACGGCTTTTTGGTTATTTAAAGAAACTTCTTCTATAATCGCTTTGGCATCATCATCTTGCCAGTTTCCTTCATTAATGGGTATAGCCACCTTGACGTTTTCATTTAGATGATACTTCAGTTGAATTCCACTTGCAGCTATCTCGTCATTTGGCTGTGTCCACCCAATATCGTCGTCGGTATTTTCAGATAGAATATTCTTATTCTGGGTCGCAATATTATAATGTTGCCCTTCTTGTATTTTATGTTTATCTGGCACACCTGTATACGTTAAGGTATGCAATACCTTAATGTAACTTTTTCCTGCGTAAGCGTGTAGATACATGGTAAAAGGCGAAAGGTTATTATCTTTCCTATTATAGGTGTAAGTCCCCTCTATCCTAAAAATGTTATGCATGGGCCCGGAGCCTTTTTCTCTAAAAACTTCATTGATAACAGCTTTAGAAGCATCAATACCTGCATCATCCAAAAGGTCCAAAAAAGTCCCTCTGTTTTTTTCTGGTGAAGAACCTATGATTTCACTTTCTTCAAATTCCCCGTTTTTGTTTGAATCCAAATAAACTTCATCCAGAAAACCATTGCCCATTTTGTGGATTGAAAAAGAAAGGGGTCCAGTGTTTACAGAGATACCTCCTTGTGGTCGCATATTATTTGATGAGACAATTTTTTCTTCTGTACGGATGGGTACAATTGAATCTCCGTACTCTAATACATACTCCGTACCCTCTTCCGAAAAGAAGAAAACCCATACCCATTTGACACTGTCATCTAATGGTCCCCAATTGGCAACCTCTGTAGTTTGACATGGAATTTCAACTCCTTCAGAAGTTAATAAACGCAAATGATCAACAGAATAGAGTTCACCCTTGGGAAATGGAATGCCCAGTGTAACAGGTGCTCCAATCCTGTTATTTTCAACTTTAATTTCTACTTTTTTAGTAGACTCTGGAGTCCCACAGGATTTCAATAAAAAACAGGTGAGTAGTATTGTTATTAGTAGTCTCATTTATATTTTTTTATTTATAGACAAAGTGCAGCAGCTCCGAGTATCGGAGCATCGACCAAATCCGATGTCTCAATATTTAAATTTTCCAATTGTATTGGATAAGCAAACGACTCGATTCCAGACTTTAAAGTTTTTTCAAAGAATGGATATGAAGTACGAATAGAACCACCGAGTATTATTAACTCTGGTGCATACATATACAGGATTATCTTAATTGCCTCGCTTAAATGTAAGCCGTACTCTTCAAAAGCTTGTAGCGCGATAGGATCACTTTTCAAGGCTTTTTCATAAAGTGTTAATGCTGATTGCCCGTATTTGTCATCAAAGAAAAAGCTACCCGTGTAGTGCTCCAATATACCATCTAGGTAAGGCAGCATACCTATTTCCCCTGCACCGCACATTACACCATTATATAAGGTATTGTCTATCAAAATACCCATACCCAGGCCTGTCCCTAAGGATAGTGCTACGCAATTGCTGCATTCCTTTGCTTTTCCAAAATATTTTTCGCCCAATGTAAAACAATTGGCGTCATTGTTTATATATACTGGTACGTAAAATCGTTCCTGTACTAATTCCTTAAGGGCAATTTTTGTCCATGCCGGAATATTCTGAACATCATATACTATTCCAGAATCTATATGAACCACTGCCGGAACTCCTATGCCAATAGCTTCAACAGTATCAGTCATTAATTCTTGTATCACCTGAAAAAGATTTTCCAGCGTAGTTTCCTTGGAATCATTCCGATTCACTCCTATTATAGCAGTTTGGCTTATCGTACTACCTTTAACTCTCCCTGCCTTAATATTGGTTCCACCAATATCCACCCCTAAAACCTCTGCAGACATAATCTTCATTTATCTTTCTTTAGACTAATCGTCTTATTATTGACCAAAGGTTTAGCCCAAAAACCGATAGAAAGAATAAAAGCCAATGGAATAATCAAAAAGAACATTCCTGATTTTAGAGTCATTAGCTCCCCTAATCCACCGACAATAAATGGAATTACAGCCCCCCCGGCTATACCCGTGCATAAAATACCAGAAAGTGAGCCGTGGTGTTCTTTAACAGAGTTAAGTGCTAATGAAAAGATAACAGAATACATGACCGAAATAAAGAAACCTATTAATGGAAACCCAATCAATGCCACCTCTTCTGAGCCTGTCAATGAAAGGATTAAACAAAGTATGGTGATGGATGTTGCTATGATCAATATTTTACGACTGTCCATAAATTTTAAAAGCAATAATCCCAATAAACACCCTACAGTCAACATGGCCCAAAAGTAGGATACTGTATCTGCTCCTATTGTTTGTGGATTAAGGCCGTGGTATTGATATAGGAATTGTGATATCCAATTACCAACACCTTGCTCAGCACCAACGTAACAGAAGATTCCAAGAAAATATAAAAGGGTCCATTTATTCCTTAATAAACCCCAGTATGAACTGCGGTCTCCTGCCTTTTCATCCTCATTTTTCTCAAATTTTGGATATTTAGTAAAAAAGACATAGAAGAACAACAAAAAGGCTATTAGTGCAAAAACAATATAAAGAGATGCCCATGGCAGGTTCTCTGGCACGAATCCACGTAGTGTTTCAGCAATCGAGTCATTAGTGTTTTCATCTTTGTTGACTAAATATTTATAGAGATAGGGACTTAAAAATGAAGCTGCCCCAAAAACTAATTGCGCAAGTACGGAGTTGAATGCAAAATGTTCCTCACCTCCAGCAACTCTTAGCATTGGATTGATAATAACCTGCAATACGGCCATGCAAGAACCTAAAGTGAAGAGTGTTATACTAAACACCCCGTACCCCGGGAAAACAGCAAAACCCAAAGAGGCAAGACCCATAACCAAGAATGATATGGATAACAATGCTCTTTCACTATACTTTTCAGATAGGAATCCCGCTGGTATGGACATAATTCCATAGGCTATAAAGAAAGTGAATGGTAGAAACCCAGTAGAAACAAGACTTAAATCGAAACTATCCTTAACATCTACAATAATGGAGTTAAGTATGTTAGTAATAAATGATATTACGAAAAATACCAGCATTACCAGGCCAATGATTCGGTAATACCTTTTGGTTTTAGGCTTATTATTTTCCATTAAAATCTGGTTGGTTAATTTGGTTAAGAATGATATTAAGAACAGTTAGCGCATGAATTATTTACTGCCTAGCATTGGAAACATATTCTTAACTTCTTGGTCGGTTGGTTGTTTTCCATATTCGCAAATTTCAAAAAATTCAACTTGTTTTACATTCGAGACGTCTACTCCAGGATACCATTTTTTCACAGCTTCCAAAGTGGTTGCATCTGGTTTTCTATTCATCCATCTCTCTTTTAACCAAGCTAAACGCTCTACTTTTCCAGTTGGAATTGTTGATAAATCTGTCCCATTAGTCCATGGAAGCCACTCGAACATTTGAGATTCATGAGCTGCTAATCCCCTTACTTTAGTATCAATTACATCATCGACTATCACCGCAATATCCTTTTGGAAAGGGTAGGGTTTCTTAAAATTATCGCTCATGTAAAGAAATACGGGATTTTTTTTAAGCGGTGGGGTATCTGGTGCAACATTGGGTACAATATTCATATATGCAGCATCTTGAACAACCGATCCAGCATTCCTATGATCAGGATGATAGTCATTTGGTCTAAGACCAAGTACTATATCCGCATTCCAATCGCGTATTCTTCTTATCACTTCTAGCCTAATGCTCAAGGTTGGGAATAATTCTCCATCATGATTGTCCAATACCTCGTATTCAGCAATTCCTAGGGCCTTTGCGGCATCTTTAGCTTCTAGTCTGCGCCTTTTGGCTAATGGCCCTCCACCCATGCTTTGATGACCAGCATCACCATTAGTAAGTGCCAAAAATTTCACATTATGACCCATTTTGGCGAATAGTGCCGCAGTACCTCCAAACTTAGAATCACAATCATCTGGGTGAGCACCTATAGCTAAAATGTTTAAAACCTTTTTCTCTTGTGAATTACCTATTGCGAATGCAAAGCAAAGGCATATAATTAATGTTAATTTTCTCATTCTAGTATTTGTATTTAAAGCGATTAAAATTTCATAATTGTTGTTACGTTCCTTTTCAAGGACTTGAAAGGATAATTAATCGAGTTAGATTTTTAAGATGTACCCATAGGACCATAAGTAGGAAATTCCTAGTATGGAATCAATCAAACTAACTCGATAATTAAATTCTTTCAATACTATTCATGAACGTTAATTTTGAACAAAATTTGAATTAATATCCATTTCCCGTTGAGGAATGAAAAATAGTTCTCTAATATCTCCAGTATTAATAGTAGCTGACTCAGCTTTAATTAATCTATCGTTTACAACTCCAAACCTTTTCAGGTCTGCCCAACGATGGTTTTCAAAAGCAAATTCTACTTGTCTTTCTTTAAGTAATTTGTCCTGAAAAGTGCCTGGCGTACTAGCATCGATGGCATCCAATCCAGCTCTAGTCCTAACCTCCCTTATTAATTCATAACTTTCGGGTGATTCCCCAAGGGCCTCTGCAAGCATCAAAAGAACATCGGAATATCTAAATACTATAAAATTGTTGTCCGAGTCGTTTTCAGTTGGAGGATTACTTTCGTATTTTCTTACATAATTTTGCTCTATAACTTCATTCTCATTATTAATCCACGTAGTACCCATTGAAGGGGCAAAACGAAGATCTCCTGGCTCATATGCATTTACCAATTCCTCAGTTGGTCTATTTCTCCCAAATCCCTGTCCGGTCTGTAAATCACCACTAGGGGAAAACTCGTTGGTTAATGCACTTCCTTGACCTATACCACCACTAATAAATTGTACCTCGAAAATGGACTCTTTATTATTCTCGTTGGCAGTACCCCATAAATCTGCATAGTTAGAAACTAACTCATAGTTATAAGTAGTGATAATTCTACGCAATGTTGTTGCAGCTGAAGTGTTATCACCTAGGGTTAATTGTACTTTTGCCAAAAGTGTTGCGGCAGCCCCTTTTGTGGCCCTACCGGCGTTAGCGACAGAAGGATAAGAAATTGGTAGGTTATTTTCAGCAATCGTCAAATCCGTTACCAATTGTTCATAGACCGTGTTTGCATCTACTTGGGTCAATCCATCACCAGGAACAAAAGGAGTCAATTGAAGTGGAATATTACCAAAGCCAACGGCTAAATGATAATACATTAAAGATCTTAGAAAAATGGCTTCCCCTATAATTCTATTCTTTAGACCTTCCTCAATTTCAACTACATTATCTATTCTTTTAAGAATAACATTGCAGTTCGCAATTATCCGATAAGATCCGCTCCAGGCAGCATCTACTTGTTCATTTAAAGGGTTTTCGGTAAACTGATTAATTTCAGTATACTGTCTAGCTAAACCTGTAGCATCAGGACCTTGGTCCGTGTTATCTGAACGCATTTCAAACAATGCCCAATAGGCTCTATTGTATACACCTTGATCCTGTAACCCTGCATAACTTGAATTTATAGAGGCTACGAAATCATCTGCGGTATTAAAGAAATCAGCCTCATTCCTGTTGGAAATCGGGGCTAAGTCTGTGAAATCACTGCTACATGCCAGCGTTAAGCAGGTAATTGAGAGTAATATGAATATTTTTTTCATCTTTGACAGTTTTAAATTAAAAAGTTAGATTTATACCCATGGTAAATGACCTTGTTAAAGGGTATGCACCATAATCCTCTCCAGGAGTTAAGCTATTATTGGATATGTTACTCACCTCTGGATTATATCCTAAATAATCCGTGATTGTGAAAATGTTAGTTCCAGTAATATAAAATCTCAGTCTATCGATACCACTATCACCAAATAATTTTTCAGACGGCACTGAGTATCCTAATGTTACATTTCTTAGTCGAATAAAGGATCCGTCCTCTACTTGATAAGAAGAAGGTCTGTTGTTGTTTCCATGATTACCAGTGGCCCTATCAGCTCTTGGTACTATACCATTTCCAGGATCAGAGGCTGAACGCCATCTATCATTGATGATAGAATAAGCATTAAAATTGGCCTCTCCATTTTTCATGTGGCGTGAAGTAAGATTTAAAATCTCGTTTCCTTCAACACCTTGAATCAAAAAGCTAAAATCAATGTTTTTATAACTAAAACTATTATTAATCCCCCATGTAAAATCTGGAAAATAACTTCCGGTAACGGTTCTGTCATCAGGAGTTATTTCACCATCCCCATCGATATCCTTGAATCTAAAATCGCCAGGAGAAGCACTAGGTGCTTGTGTATCTACAGGAGCGCTATCGATATCAGCTTGAGTTTGATAGATACCATCTACCACATAACCATAATAGCTACCTATTGGATCACCAACTCTAGTTACGTGCCTAACACCAGCACTACCTGCCGAAAATATAGGTTCATTACTTTCATTAAGTGACAGTACCTCATTCTTATTAGTAGAAAAATTGATATCTGTATCCCAAGTGAATTCACCGACAAAATTCTTAGTTCTTAATGCCAATTCAAATCCACTATTCTCTACTTCTCCCAAATTCTGCAAAGTTGTTTGGAAACCTGATACTGAAGAAATACTAACATTTAATAGTAAGTCTGAAGTTTTGGTAGTATAATAATCAGCCAATAGAAACACTCTATTTTTGTAGAGGCCCAATTCTAAACCTATGTTCGTTTGTTGAGATTTTTCCCAAGTTAGTTCAGGGTTAGGAATGGTGCTTTGTATCAATCCATTCACCTCGTTTCCGGCAAGGTTATAA
>JBLGAT010000086.1:0-11258 GCA_047612485.1 Psychroserpens sp. | reverse complement strand
GGAGATCAGGGAATACAAGGACTTGATGGTGATAAAGGTGCAACTGGTGACCAGGGAATACAAGGTCTTGATGGTGACAAAGGTGCAACCGGAGACCAGGGAATACAAGGCATCCAAGGTCTTGAAGGAGAGCAAGGAATACAGGGTATCCAAGGTCTTGAAGGTGATAAAGGACTAACCGGTGACAAAGGTGCAACCGGAGACCAGGGCATCCAGGGTCTTGAAGGAGACCAAGGAGACCAAGGAATACAAGGTCCAGATGGAAACAAGGGTCCAGACGGAAACCCAGGAAACGCTGGAATCAATTGTTGGGACATAAATGGAAACCGTATAAATGATCCTAGTGAAGATACAAACGGTGATGGCAACTTTGATACATTAGATTGTAAAGGTAATCAAGGAGAAGTTGGGCCATCAGGACCACAAGGAGAAGCCGGAGTAGCTGGACCACAAGGACCCGCAGGAAACGATGGTACCGATGGAATAAACGGTACAAACGGTGCCGATGGCATTGATGGCGCACAGGGACCAGCAGGAAACGATGGTGCTGACGGTACAAATGGTACCGCCGGATTAGACGGAACAAACGGTACGGATGGTGCCCAAGGCCCAGTAGGTGCCAACGGAAACGATGGTGCAAATGGAGCTCAAGGGGATACTGGAGCAGCAGGACCGCAAGGGCTACCTGGTGCTGATGGCACAAACGGTACTGATGGGGCTATTGGACCAAAAGGTGACACAGGAATACAAGGACCAGCTGGAGCTGACGGATTAAATGGCACAAACGGTGTCGATGGAGATGACGGTGCTCAGGGACCACAAGGATTACAAGGAACCGCAGGAAACGATGGTGCCGATGGAATAAACGGTACAAACGGTGTCGATGGCATTGATGGCGCACAGGGACCAGCTGGAGCTGACGGATTAAATGGCACAAACGGTGTCGATGGAAAAGATGGTGCTGATGGGGCAGTTGGACCGCAAGGACCTAAAGGTGATACTGGAGCTCAGGGCGAAACAGGTGCAGCAGGTCAAGATGCATCCACCAACTCCTTAACAAGATCCATTAGACGTTCATCAACAGGTACTGTTTTGAGTGATACGGATTTCACCGTGATAGTTGACACTAAAAACGCAACTATAACAATACCAGATGCAAGCACTGTCCCTGGAAGACTTTATGTACTTAAAACAACTGATGAAAATTTTACCAATATTTCCTTTTATGATGACAAAGGAAAATTAGAATCAACATTAGAAAAGGATAAAATTTATTGGCTTCAAAGTGATGGTATCAACTGGCAACTAATTAACAAGCCCTAATAACATATTTTTTCTGGAATGGAAATTTAATGAGTTACAAAACCTACATATTAATCATATTTATAGGATTTACCAAAGTCCTCTTTGGCCAAGGTGCTGTTCATAACTATGGAAACATCCAAGTTCATGGCACAGCAATGGTCGGCTTTCATATGGATGTAATAAACGATGGCACCTTTGACAAAAACGAAGGGTTGGTTGGATTTTATAATGAAGTAGCACCTTTAACGATTTCTGGAGCCTTCCCCCCTATCTTCAATGATTTGGAAATAACGGCCGATCAAGGACTTTATCTGGAGACCTCTATTGCAGTTACCAACAACAGTAACTTTATTGCAGGTTCAATTTATACGCCCAGAGATCGAACCGATATCCATATGGATTATATGGATAATTCATTTTACACAGGTGAAGGCAATGCCACCAAGATAGATGGTTATAGTACGGTGCAAAATAAAGACTATTTCACATTCCCAGTTGGGGATGACAATAGGTTAAGACCACTGACCATAGAATCTTCTATGGTCAACACAGTTGTAAAATGCGCATATTTTTATGAAGACCCAAATGAGCCGACCACATTAAATAAAAGTTACAATACTGAAATTCGGGGAGAGGGGGTTTTAGGTGTCAGTATTTATGAATTTTGGAAATTGGAGGGAAGTATTTCCTCAAAAGTAACACTTACGTGGGACGAAAACAGTAATGTAATATTATTGGGAGATACTCCAAAAGACCTTAGGGTCGTAGGTTGGAGCAAAAAAGAAGAACAATGGGTCAACTTAGGCAATAGCTTGGTAGCGGGTGATTTAATATCAGGATCAATAACATCCAATGATTTTTTCCCCAACGACTATGAAATGATCACTTTAGGTGGCAATAATGATCTATACGAGACTTTTACCACTTTGGATCTAGCCAACTATTACATCAGTCCAAACGGTGATGGGAAAAATGACTTCTTAGTAATCGAGGGATTAAATTTATCCCCTAATAATTCCATCCAGATTTTTAATAGGTATGGGGTAATGGTTTATTACAAAGCCAACTACAATAATGAGTTTAACGGTGAATCCAATAGAAATATGACATTCAAAAGAAATTCTGGACTTTCTTCAGGAATTTATTTCTATATCCTAACATTAAAAGATATTCAACAAAAACATCAGGGATATCTGTATATTACCGAATAAAACATCATTGAACACTATAGATAATATGCTTTTTCCAAAGCAAAACTTGGATAAAGCCCAATGGTTTTCATAACACGTATATATTTTCCGTATCCATAGTTTAAAAATACTTCTTAACTTTGGTACATTAGTTGCCTTAAGTTTGTCTCTGACCTCTAAATCCCTTAGAATAGTCAAAAATGGCAGCCTTTTTGATAAGAGTTCAAAGAATCATTTAAGTTTAATACACCCGCAACATGCAGAGAAGATCTTTTATAATAAAAAGTAGTGCTTCAGGTTTGGCCATGGCCGTAATGCCCACGCTAATGATTTCACAGGAAGAAGAATTTTCTGTCCTTGAACTAATGGGCAAAGCGGAGATACCTCTTTATGGGAAGGGAATCAACCTTAGAAAGGAGGCACATGATGCTTTTTTGGAAATGAAAAAAGCCGCATATAGTGAAGGGGTGGATATCAAAGTGGTTTCCAGCTACCGAAGTTTTGATAGGCAAATGGCTATTTGGGAACGTAAATTCCTCCAATATACGGAGGACGATGGCTTAAAACCATTGAACGCCATAGATAAGATCATTGAATACTCTACAATCCCTGGAACAAGCAGACATCATTGGGGAACCGATATCGATATTGTAGATGGTCAACCTAAAGTGGAGGGCGACGTTCTTGTGCCTGAAAAGTTTAAAGCCGGAGGTCCGTACGAAAACTTCAAAGCTTGGATGGATGCCAATGCCAACAAATTTGGCTTTTACCTTGTGTATACGGATACCCCAAAAAGGAGGGGATTTAAATATGAGCCTTGGCACTATAGCTACGCCCCTATTTCCATTCCCATGTTAAAAACCTTTAGGGGGAAAAATATCATGCAATTATTGCAAAGGGAAGATTTCTTAGGGGCCGAACATTTTACCTCGGGCTTTGTACGGAACTATATATTGGATAATATTTTGGACATCAATCCAGAGCTATTGTAAAAGGAATCATTTAGGGTTTACTAGAAAATTAAGGCTCTAACCTATTAATAATGAGAAGAGGTAGTTGGAAAATCAGAATTTTTATTGGGTTGGCCATTGTGGTCTTCGCTTTTGTCCAACGCTGCAGTAATAAGGAAGAAAACCCTTATACTGGCAGGGAACAGAATATAAATATGACCTCTGAACAAGAAATTGCCATTGGTCTTCAGAGTGCCCCGGAAATTGCTCAACAATACGGGGGCCTATATCCCGATGATCGTATGCAGTCTTTGGTTGCTGTCGTAGGAAATAAATTGGTGAACCATAGTATAGCTAGGGAAACACCCTACCGCTATGAATTTCATTTATTGGCAGACGACAGAACAATTAACGCCTTTGCTCTGCCCGGAGGGCAGGTTTTTATAACCTATGCCCTATTCTCCCAATTGACCGAAGCCCAACTTGCCGGCGTATTGGGACATGAAATTGGACATGTAATAGGAAGACATTCTGCCGAAAGAATCGCCGAGGGTTCTTTTTGGCAAACGATTTCCATGGGAGCCTCCGTAGGTGCAGACGCAGGTGATATCGTAAGCAGTATTGGGCAAAACACCCTGTTAAAAAATGGTCGTGGCGATGAACTTGAAAGTGATGATCTAGGTGTTTTGTTTATGATCCAATCTGGCTATAACCCGATGGAAATGATCAAGGTCATGGAAATATTAAAAGCTGCAGGCGGGCCAGATAGAGTCCCCGAATTCCAGAGCACCCATCCCGATCCAGAAAATAGGATTGAAAAGATCAAAGAAGCCATCGCAAAGTATAAAGGCCAGCATTAGTGTTAATTACTGAAAAACATAGTTCATTATAATTCCAATTTATTATATTTGAGTCCTCACGAATCTTTTTGACGCCTCAGATTTAACCCTTATAGCTTTGATTTACAATCATTTAAACGAGACTATATGGGAACACTATTACATTTTAAAAGTATTTACTTAGAAGCATTCGAGAATTGCAAACCAGAATTTGTAGTAATTCTCCTAAAGGTTTATTCTGTCTTCTGTGTATTAATGCTTTTTATGGCGCTTTATGCTTTTGTTTATAGAGCGGCCACAGGATTTCATTTTTAAATGAACTATAGTTTAGTTGCCCTTTTACTTGAACACTATATGGGGCATATAAACTAAAAAAAACAGCCCCATGGAAATATTTCCATGGGGCTGTTCAGTAAATAATACGTCACTTTTTCAAATTAAGGACGATACGTTACCCTATCGTTCAGGAACGGAGTTATATAATAGAAGGTGTCAGATCAAAGAATATTGATAAAATATTATCCTAAACTTAATCTTCATACAAATGCCATTTTCCCCCCAGATAAATGGCCCAGTATATTTAAAATGACACCTTCTTATTAATTATTACTAACTTTTCAAAACACTTGTCATTATACATTTTAATGTAGGCGTCAATTTCTATTATGGAACCCGAGATGGAATTCCATTTCGCAGTTAGGTAAGAATTAGTGGGATGTCTATATAGACTACGTAAAGCGTATTTTGTTTCATCAAATTTAATTATTTAACATTATTTTAACGCTTTTACACCTAAAAGGTTGCAACCACAACAAGGATCGCTAGGAATGTGAAATTTTCGAAAAAGCTTATCCATTGCTAGTAATCCATTTGAAATCGGCCTATTTTTGATGTAAGAATAAATCATGAAGCAATGAACAAAAAAGTAATCTTAATGATTTTGGATGGATGGGGAAAATCTCCAGACCCTAAAATCTCCGCAATAGAAAATGCAAACACACCTTTTATAGACTCTCTATATAAGAAATACCCAAATGCCAATCTCCTGACCGATGGCATGAACGTTGGCCTTCCTGAAGGACAAATGGGGAACAGTGAGGTTGGACATATGAATCTGGGAGCGGGAAGGATCGTTTACCAAGATCTCGCCAAAATAAATCTCGCCATAAAGGAAAACACCCTAAAGGATGAGAAGGTATTAAAGGACGCCTTTTTACATGCAAAGGAGAACAACAAACCTGTCCATTTCCTAGGTCTCTTGAGTGATGGTGGGGTACATTCCCATATTACACATTTAAAAGGATTGATTCAGGCCGGCGAAAACTATGGCCTGGAACATATGTTTATCCATGCCTTTACTGACGGTAGGGATGTAGATCCCAAAAGCGGAAAAGGCTTCTTAGAAGATCTATCCAATTTTTGTGCGAATAAAAATGCCCAAATAGCCACGGTTATTGGAAGGTATTATGCCATGGATCGCGACAAAAGATGGGAAAGGGTAAAATTGGCCTATGATCTTTTGGTCAATAGTATTGGAAAGAAATCTTCCAACATCCTTAGTGACATGCTGGACAGTTATTATGACGGGGTTACGGACGAATTTATCAAACCACTTGTTGCCACTAATACGGATGGTACGCCCGTGGCAAAAATCAATGATGGGGATGTGGTCATATTCTTCAACTTTAGAACAGATCGTGGAAGGGAATTAACAGAGATGCTGACCCAAGAGGATTTCCATGAGCAGAACACCCATAAATTAAACTTGTACTACGTTACTATGACCAATTACGATGATTCCTTCAAAGGGATGAAAGTGGTCTATGACAAAGACAATATAGAGCAGACCTTGGGAGAGACCCTTTCCAAGGCACATAAAAAACAGATACGGATCGCAGAAACAGAAAAATACCCTCATGTCACCTTCTTCTTTAATGGTGGTAGGGAGGTTCCTTTTGATGGGGAACAACGCCTTCTCTGTCCGTCACCAAAAGTAGCTACTTATGATCTACAACCGGAAATGAGCGCCTTTGACATCAGAGATGCCATTATCCCGGAGCTAAAAAAAGGAGAGGTAGATTTTGTGTGCCTCAATTTTGCCAACCCGGATATGGTAGGCCATACTGGAGATATGAAAGCAGCCATAAAGGCCTGTGAAGTGGTAGACTCCTGCGCCAATTCGGTAATTACGGCCGGACTGGAGAACGGGTATACGACAATTGTGATTGCAGACCATGGAAATTGTGAAACCATGATCAATCCCGATGGCAGCCCTAACACCGCCCATACCACCAATCCAGTTCCCTTGATCTTGGTGGACAATGATCTTAAAACCATAAAAGATGGTGTTTTGGGAGATATTGCACCTACCATATTAAAATTAATGGGCGTTACACAACCAGCTTTAATGACCCAAAAATCCTTAGTATAAAAAATCCATTTATTAACAGCCATAAAGGCCTTCATTTCTGAGGGTCTTTTTTTTTGTCATAGGATTATGTGGGATAACGTGCTACTTTTAAACCCTAAAAACCCAAGTTCTAAAGTAAAGTTTTACCTTTGCACCCTATGATAAAGATTAAAACAGCAGAAGAAATAGAATTGATGCGAGAGAGTGCATTGATAGTTTCTAAAACCTTAGGGGTATTGGCAGGAGAAGTTAAACCTGGCGTTACCACATTACATTTAGATAAAATTGCAGAAGAATGCATCAGGGACCATGGAGCTATTCCTGGTTTCCTTGGTTTATACGATTTCCCCAACACCCTTTGTATGAGTCCCAATGCCCAAGTGGTTCATGGGATTCCAAATAACACCCCTTTACAAGAGGGTGATATTATATCCATAGATTGTGGGGCTTTTAAAAATGATTTCTATGGTGACCATGCCTATACTTTTGAAGTGGGGGAAGTATCTCCTGAGATCAAAAAACTCCTGGAGATCACCAAAGAATCCCTCTATGTGGGCATTCGAGAATTTAAATTAGGCAATCGTGTAGGTGATGTAGGTTATGCCATTCAAAAATTCACCGAAGACCACGGATACGGTGTTGTACGTGAATTGGTAGGTCACGGCCTGGGACGTAAAATGCACGAGGATCCTGAAATGCCCAACTATGGTAAAAGAGGCAGGGGTAAAAAATTTGTAAATGGGATGGTTGTCGCCATAGAACCTATGACCAATTTAGGGACCCACAGAATCAAACAATTAAAGGATGGTTGGACCATCCTGACGGCCGATGGTCAGCCTAGCGCACACTTTGAGCATGATGTTGCCTTAATTAATGGGAAGCCGGAATTATTGTCCACCTTCCAATACGTAAATGAAGCCCTTGGCATCAAGACCAATGTAGAAGACGAGTTTCGGCAGAAAAAACTACAATTGTAGTTCTTGGATATCAAGCTAGAGGGTTACAAACCGATGAAAAAAATCTTTAAATATATTCTAAATACCATTCCCAGACCTCTTTTGATCCAATTGAGTTATTTGGCAAGGCCCATATTGGCCCTAACCTTAAAAGGAAATGCGCACCAAGACCCTATTGATGGCAAGCAGTTCAGGAAATTTCTTCCTTATGGATATGAGAATCCCCGGGAAAATGTGCTCTCTCCCTCTACCCTCTCTTTGGAACGGCACCGCTTATTGTGGCTGTACCTAAAAAATGAAACCAACTTCTTTACGGGGAACCATAAAGTCCTTCACTTTGCACCAGAACAGGCCTTCTACAAGCGTTTTCGCCAATTGGGCAACCTTCACTATACAACAACCGATTTAAATTCGCCCTTGGCGGACATTAAGGCCGATATATGCAATCTGCCTTTCACGGACAATTCCTTTGATATTATCCTGTGCAACCATGTGCTGGAGCATATTCCGGATGACACCAAGGCCATGAAGGAATTATACCGAATCTTAAAACCAGGTGGGTGGGGCATTTTTCAAATACCCCAAGATTTAAAAAGGGAAACCACTTTTGAGGACAATTCCATTACCGACAAACAGGAGCGCGCAAGAATATTTGGACAATACGACCATGTGCGCATATATGGAAGGGATTTCTTTGCAAAGCTTCGGCAAATAGGATTTCAGGTAGAAGAGGTTGATTATACCGCAACCATGGAGCCCAAAGCCATAGAAACCTACAGATTGGCACATGGGGAAATCATACCCCTAGTACGCAAAACTATTCCAAAAGCAGGGCTTTAAACCCATCTGTAACATAACTCTGGGGATTGCCCTTATCGTCCAAATAGATGATATAGGCCTCTAAATTAGAATCGTTTTTTAGTACACTTTTGGAATCTTCAAGATCCATTGCCATGAGCCCGGTAGCATAACCATCGGCTTTTGCACAGGTATTGGCAAGTACGCTTGCTGCCAAAATATTGGAATTTTTTGTATACCCGGTTTTAGGATCTATGGTGTGCACAAATTTGTTGCCGGTAATAGAATCTATCCTAAATTTCCTGTAATTGCCGGAAGAAGCCAGAGCGGTATTTTTCAAATTGATCAGGATCTTTGGCTGATCGTCCCCTTCCGGATTATCTATTCCCACGACCCATTGTTTTTCTTTAACCTTGTTCTCCCCTTTCGCCACGATCTCTCCACCTACCTCAACCAAATAATCGGTTATCCCATGTTTTTCCAACATCAGTGCCAATCTGTCGATGGCGTAGCCCTTTGCAATGGCATTAAAATCAAAATAAATATTTCTATTGGCCTTGTTTATTCGGTTATTGGCTGTAATTCCCACCTTTTCAAAACCAACATATTGCAAAATACTATCCACTTTTAAGGAGTCCAACTGAACTTGCTTCCCAGGGCCAAAACCCCAAGCGTTCACCAAGGAACCCACAGTGGGATCAAAATAACCCTTGGTCTTATCGTGTATTTCTTTGGAAAGTTCAAAAACATCCCTGAACATATGATCTACCACTAAAGATGTATCCCCCCTATTGATTCTGGAGATGTCCGAGGTTTGCATATAGGTAGACATAGATCTATTGATAACCTCAAAAACAGAATCGATCTCCCTTTGATAATCCAGTTTGTCCTTACTGATGTACGTTATATGGTATGAAGTACCCAAAGCGGAGCCGCTGTTAAAATTTTTTACCCATTCAGATTTTGAGGCACAACTGTTGAGCACAAAAACGATGGCTATAATTGAAAGTAACTTTTTCATTATTCTATTGCTATTAATCCGTCATAATCCACGATATACTCTTCATTTAAATATATCGGAAGTTTGTATTCCTTTGCATTGACCAACCCTACCCCGGCATAGAATACCTGGGCCTTGGATTTCTCCGCATGTGCCTTTATTTTACCCAACAATACAGCGTCATACTCTTTGGGGTCTTCTGGATAGGAAATACTGCGAACCACCACAAAAGAAAGTTGCTTCTCTTTTGTACAGACAAATTGGGGGTTTTTCCCCAGGGTGCTGTTTATGGCCACAAACTCAAAACCATTGGCCTCAAGATGCTTTCCAACAATGTTCATTGCCAAATTATGTAATTCTTGTCTTGAAAGCTCTTTCATATTTCATTAGGTATAAAAAAACCGATATCAGAAATATCGGTTTTTAAAAATATAGTCATAACTACTTGGAGATATTATCCTCCAAAATCATCAAACCTGATATGTTCGTCTGGAATTCCATAATCTTCACCCATTTTTTGAACTGCCTTGTTCATTAATGGAGGACCACAGAAATACAACTCAATGTCTTCAGGAGTTTCGTGATGGCTCAAATAGTTATCGATAACACAATTGTGTATAAACCCTACAAAACCGTCTCCAGGAGCATCTATGTTCTCTTTTACCTTCCAATTATCTTCTGGCTGTGGCTCGGAAAGGGCCAAGTAGAACTTAAAGTTTGGAAATTCTTTCTCCAAACTGTAGAAGTGTTCCAAGTAAAACAATTCTCTTTTGGAACGTCCTCCGTACCAATAAGTAACTTTACGGTTAGTCTGTAAGGTTTTGAACAAGTGGTACAAATGCGAACGCATTGGTGCCATACCTGCTCCCCCTCCAACATACAACATCTCTGAATCTGACTCGTGGATGAAGAATTCACCGTAAGGTCCAGAGATAATAACCTTATCGCCCGGTTTCTGTGCAAAGATGTAAGAAGATGCAATTCCAGGATTAACATCCATCCATCCGTTCTTTGAACGGTCCCATGGTGGCGTTGCGATACGAACGTTTAACATGATCTCTCTACCTTCAGCAGGATAAGAAGCCATAGAATAGGCTCTTTCCACTGTTTCACCATTTTTCATGGTCAAAGGCCAAAGATTAAACTTATCCCATTCGGCCTGAAACTTATCTGGGGTATCATGTTCCTCAGGGTGAGCAGTTATATCTATGTCGGAAAATTTTATTTGACACTCGGGAATTTCAATTTGGATGTACCCTCCAGCTTTGTAAGGCATGTCCTCAGGGATCTGCACCACAAATTCCTTGATAAAAGAGGCAACATTGTAATTTCTAACAACGGTTGCATCCCATTTTTTAATCCCGAATACTTCTTCAGGAATGGTAATATCCATATCCTGTTTTACCTTCACCTGACAGGCCAAACGTGCCCCTGCGTTCAATTCCTTTTTAGAGAAATGTGGTGTTTCTGTAGGCAAAGCCTCTCCCCCACCAGAATTTACATGACACTCACACTGAATACAGGTACCGCCGCCCCCACATGCGGAAGGAAGAAATATCTTTTGGTTACCCAAAGTGGATAACAATGAGTTACCAGAACCTACCTCAATTTTCTTTTCACCGTTGATGGTAATGGTCACTGGTCCTGAAGGCGATAATTTCTCCTTTGTGAACAACAAAAGTGTAACCAACAATAACAATAGCACCATAAAGGCCACTACGGTTATGACAATTGTTCCAACTGTACTTGTAGCTAAAATCATTCTTATTTATTTATAGCATTGTTGTAAGAAACCGTATTCTCCTTGGCT
>JBLGAT010000085.1:0-11331 GCA_047612485.1 Psychroserpens sp. | reverse complement strand
ACACAATTAAATTAATAGACACCCAAATACTGAGGGAACCCCTAAAAGGAAACAAAAATGAGCGAAGAAACAACGGTAGATACCCAAGAATTGGGAGAAAAAATAGTAAGGGTAATAAAGACGATATACGATCCGGAAATACCTGTGGATATTTATGAATTGGGATTGATTTATGATGTCTTTGTCAATGAGGAAAACGAGGTAAAAATTTTAATGACGTTGACTTCTCCCAATTGTCCAGTGGCCGAATCTTTGCCTATGGAAGTAGAGGAAAAAGTAAAATCAATAGATGCCATAAAGGATGTTGAGGTAGAAATCACTTTCGACCCCCCTTGGACCCAAGACCTTATGAGCGAAGAAGCCAAGTTGGAACTTGGGATGTTGTAATAAGTAACCTTAAATAAAAAGCCTAAACAAATGTCTGAAATTGTAAACCGAGTGGCTAAAAGTACCTTGGTCACCTTTAATTTGGAAGATCATTACCCCAAAGGAGACCGTGTGCTTTTGGATATAAAGAACTGGTTGTATGAAGGTTTTATTTTAAGGGAAAAGGATTTTAGGGCGGCCATAACCGGTCATAACTGGGAACAATACAAGGATGCCTATGTGGCCCTTACCTGTTCTAGTGATGCCATAGTTCCTGGTTGGGCCTATATGCTGATTGCTACTGAGTTACAGCCTTACGCTTCAAAAATGCTCATAGGTGACTTGGAGCAATTGGAGAGCTCTCTCTATCAGTCCATTATAGAGAAATTAGACCTATCCGAGTATAAAGATAAACCTGTAATTATTAAAGGTTGCAGCAATAAACCGGTTCCTCCCAACGCTTATTTATGGATCACTTCTAAAATGCAGACCGTAGCCAAGAGTGTTATGTATGGGGAAGCCTGTTCCTCTGTACCCCTATATAAAAGGAGGTAGTACGTCCTTCAAATTTTGATATTGATTTCATTTCTTACCTTTTCTTATCTTTGTTTTACAAACAATAAAAACTGAATGGAATGAAAAAGATACTTATGATCCTTGCATTTATTGCTGGGACAATGGGGACCTATTCCCAAACTGTTGAGGAGCTAAAGGCGGAACAGGCTCCAAAAAATGATTCCGTTGCTGCGATCCAGTCCAGAATTAATGCCATCCAGAAAAAGATTGATGCCCTACCAGGATGGAAAAAAGGGGCTTTTGGAACCATTGGTGGCAGCCTCTCTGAATTCAATAATTGGTATTCTAAGGGAATCCCCAATTCCTCAGCGGGGAACATCGGTTTTACCGTAAATGCTTACGCAAATTTAATAGAGGAGAAATTCTTTTGGAGGAATTCGGCCAATGTGAACCTGAGCTGGGTTAAAATTGATGATACGGACGACCCAACAGATGATGATAGTTTTAGACAGGCGAATGATGTCTTTAATGTCACCTCCCTATACGGTCATAGGTTGAACAAGAAGTTTGCCCTATCTACTTTAGGGGAATACAGGACCACGATCCTGAGCAATTTTAACGATCCAGGATACTTGGATCTTGGTGTGGGTGCCACTTGGACCCCAATCGAGGATCTTGTGGTGGTGGTACATCCCTTAAACTATAACTTTGTATTTAGTAAAGGGGACAATGTTTTTGAGTCTTCCTTGGGAGCAAAAATAGTGGCCGATTATACAAGACAAGTGGGCAAAGTAAGCTTTAAATCCAACTTATCTGCTTTCCAGAGTTATAAGAGTGATGATTATTCCAATTGGACATGGACCAATTCCTTTGGGCATACCTTATGGAAAATGATTGGGGTAGGGTTTGATTTTGGGTTGCGTAAGAACAAGCAGGAAGCATTGAACTCTGCCCTACAAAACCAGATATTACCAGAGCCAACCCCTACCTTCGATACGGTAGATAACAAATTGCAGACCTATTGGGTGTTGGGATTGAATTATTCATTCTAGCATCAAATTTGCAAATAAAAAAAGCCCTCTTTGTAGAGGGCTTTTTTAGTTTTGTAGGGTTCGCAAACTTGGGGTTTGTCTTTGGTTAAGTATAGATTTGGGATAAATGCCATTACTTAATTACAAAGTAAAGATATGGCGGAAGAACAGAATCCACTTAATTTATGTTGTGAAGTGGGGGTAATATGTTGTGAAAAATTAAACGGTTTATTTTCTCCGATGAACAACCGATTATTGCCAAAATAGACCCAGTTTAATAGCATAAACGTAAGAATTTGGATGTAAGACTTATTTAATGGCTAAAGATTGTTGGCTATCAATATTGTTGAGGGATATGAACCATAAAAAAAGCCCTCTGTAAAGGGCTTTTTAATAGTCAAGTAGGTCTTGAAAAATTTAGTTTGGCTCCGATAAAATACCGGCATAATTCTTTAATAGTTCAAGTGCTGATTTGGGGAATCATAACACTTTATTGCTAAAGCGATGGATTTATTTGGGGATAAACACTATCACTTATTTATTAATACACTGTAAAGATATGCCTTAAGTTTCTTCTACCTAAATTTTTGATGTGAACCTATTATAAAATGTGGTGAAACTATTAAGTGTCGTTTTTATGCGATGTACAACACCTTTAACCAAAGTTATTAGGAGGATATTAGTATTCGTCCAGTTGTTCCGGATACAAAAAGTTGTTATATGGAAATCTGGTGACATGGATGTCCCTAACCTCATCGTAAACCCTTTTTCGGAAATCGTCCAAATTTTCTTTGTTCAGGGCAGAAATGAAGATGGCCTTGTCCCCAACTTTTTGCATCCAAGTCTTTTCCCACTCTTCCAAAGAAAAATGCTTCTGGGTCCTTTCCGTCATTAGATCATCATCATCAATGGTCTCGTGTTGGTACTGATCAATTTTGTTGAAGACCATAATAGTCCTCTTGTCCGCACTGTCTATTTCGTCCAAAATCTTGTTAACGGATTCTATGTGTTCCTCAAATGTAGGGTGGGAGATGTCTACTACATGCAGCAATAAATCTGCTTCCCTAACCTCGTCCAAGGTGCTTTTAAAGCTCTCTATCAATTGGGTTGGTAGTTTGCGTATAAATCCAACCGTATCCGTTAATAAAAACGGCAAATTCCCAATGACCACCTTCCGCACAGTGGTATCCACGGTTGCAAAAAGTTTGTCTTCGGCAAAGACTTCGCTTTTACTGATCACATTCATCAGGGTAGATTTACCAACATTGGTATACCCAACCAGTGCCACCCTTACAAGGGACCCCCTGTTGCCTCTTTGGGTTTCCATCTGCCGGTCAATTTTTAACAGTTTCTTTTTTAATAAGGAGATTCGATCCCGTACAATACGTCTATCTGTCTCAATCTCCGTTTCCCCTGGACCTCTCATCCCAATTCCCCCTTTTTGGCGTTCCAAGTGGGTCCAAAGTCCGGTCAGTCTTGGCAATAAATACTCGTATTGGGCAAGTTCCACTTGGGTACGGGCATAACTTGTCTGGGCACGTTGAGCGAAAATATCCAAAATTAAAGAGGTTCGGTCTAAGATCTTACAACGCAGTTCCCTTTCAATATTTCGTTGTTGTCCAGGAGAAAGTTCGTCATCAAAAATAACCGTACCTATATCATTCTCGGCAACATATGCCTCTACTTCCAATAACTTACCACTTCCAATATACGTTTTGGGATTCGGGATGTCTATACGCTGTACAAATCGTTTGGTAACCTCGCCACCTGCAGTGTAGGTAAGAAATTCCAATTCTTCTAAATACTCCGCAACCTTTTTCTCGTCCTGTTCCCTATGGATAACTCCAATAAGGACTACTTTTTCATATACAATTACTTTCTTCTCTATCATAGGATGATTTAAAGTACAAATCTAATGAATAGTTGCCAAGTGATTTTCGTATTTTTAACAGACAACCCAAAAAAGAATGCTTTTTACATCTTCTGGATCAAACACTGGCGATAACCTGTATACCATTGCCTTTTATAATTTGGAAAACCTATTCGATATTAGAAACAATGACCAAATTTTGGACGAAGGTTTTACCCCCAATGGCATTAAAAAATGGACCCCAAAGAGATATGGAAAAAAGCTTGTAAACTTAGGGCGGGCCATTTCTAGGATTGGTGAAAAATTCAACCAGCACCCTCCTGTATTGATTGGGTTGTCAGAGGTAGAGAACCAACATGTGCTCAACGACCTGATAAAAACCGAAAGTTTGGAGAAATCCACATATAGCTTTGTTCACTTCAATTCTCCAGATGAGCGGGGAATAGATACAGCCCTACTTTATAGGAAGAAATATTTTACCGTTATCCATTCTGAGGCTATACCATTGGATGTATACAGTTTAGAGGGAGTAGTGGATCGTACCAGGGATATTTTGTATGTGTTCGGTCTATTAAATGGGGAAGAGGTCCATCTTTTTATTAACCATTGGCCATCACGTAGGGACGGGGATGTGGCAACGGCTTATAAAAGAATCCAAGCTGCAGAGACAATTAAAGGATACATGACAGAACTTGAGAAGACCCATCACAATCCAAATTATATTGTCATGGGGGATTTTAATGACGATCCTAGTTCCCAGAGTATCAAGAACTTGGTTTCCGCCAAACAATTGTATAATCCCATGGAGAAGATGCATACCCCATTCCGTGGGAGCGCCCAATATAAAAGAAGGTGGAACTTGTTTGATCAGATCATTGTGTCCCATAATTTTTTTAATTACGAAAAAGGAACCCATAGTTTTGCCCATGCCAACATCTTCGACGAGCATTTTTTAAAGGAAGGGAAAGGCAAGTACAAGGGAAGTCCCTTACGAACCTTTGTGGGGAATAAGTACAAAGGTGGATATAGTGATCATTTTCCCGTGTACATTCAGTTTAAATACAACGATTAATCCACTCTTATAGAATAAGAGAATTCTAGCCTTTTTGGACAGCTATTTACCCTACAAAAATCTATTTAGGACTACAAAAAATAGATGTTTCGAAAATAATAGTGCATTTCATCGAAAAAAAGATGTTTTATATCGATATTATGATGTATTATCCTACATTTATAATCCCAATCTTAATTAACCTACTGTTATGGATAGCAATATTCCTACAAGTCTCCCAACTTGTAAGCGTATTATTCTAACGCTTACGCTACTTACTTCTGTTCTGTCCTTCGGTCAGAACATGGAACAGGCATTACAAATCCAAGAGGAATATAACGTTTCCAAAATCCAATCTTTTACATCTGAACTTAAAAAAGAGTATACTACTTCAAGGTCTAAAGTATTGTCCATGGCTAAAGCCAAGGGTTGGAAAATTTCCGAGACCTTGGAAAATGGAAATTTTGTTGAACTACAAGATGTAGGCCCAGATGGCTCCCCAATTTACTACAGTACTTTTAGCGATAATGTGAGTCAGGTTTCAAGAGCAAGTTCTTTATATAGCAACGGTAATCTGCATCTTGGTCTTAACGGGGAGGGAATGCAAGTTGGTGTATGGGATGGTGGTGTGGCTCTAGCTTCACATCAAGAGTTTGATACCAGGGCCAATATTGGCGATGCTACCAACACGGTAAGTGCCCATGCTACCATGGTAATGGGTACCCTTATAGCTTCCGGCGTTAAAGAAAAGGCCAAAGGTGTTGCATTTAAGGCCACGGCCAATACAAATGATTGGTCCAGAGATAAAATTGAAGTAGCCGAAGCTGCTGCCAACGGTCTTTTATTGTCCAATCATTCGTATGGGATTAAAAGTGATCGAGTTCCAGAATGGTATTTTGGTTCTTATATCAAAGTATCCCAAGATTGGGATAAGATAATGTTCAACGCACCTTATTATCTCATGGTGAGCGCAGCAGGTAATGCCCAGAGAATGGGGGATAATGCAGAACCAATATTCGGAAAATCATCTGATGGTTTTGATCTGATGTTAGGTTTTGCAGCTTCAAAAAATGGTGTAACTGTAGCTGCTGCAGATACTAGGATTAATGGTGATGGTTCTTTGGCTTCTGCCACGGTAGCCAATTACAGCAATTTTGGTCCAATGGACGACAGCCGTATTAAGCCGGATATCGCTGGAGGAGGAAATAATATCTATGCAGCCAATTCCGCAAACAATTCAAGTTACGACACTTCCTCAGGGACTTCCATGGCCACCCCTGGAATCACAGGTTCTATGTTATTGTTGCAACAATATTACGAGCGTTTAAATACTGCCTTTATGAAGGCGGCCACCTTAAAAGGGATTGTATTGCATACAGCTGACAATGTTGATGCTCCGGGACCGGATTTTAAAATGGGATGGGGAGTTATGAACTCTCAAAGAGCTGCTGAGTTGATCACCAAAAAGGACTATACGTCTATCATATCCGAGGAAACATTAAATGAAGGAGACACCTTTTCGATTACTGTAAAGGCCGATGGAAACAATCCATTAATGGCCTCTATTTCTTGGACCGATCCTGCTGCTGAATATGTGAACAGGGGTATCTTAAACGACATTACCCCAGCTTTGGTAAACGATTTGGATATTAGGATCCTAAAAGATGGAAAGGAATTTCTTCCTTGGAAATTAAGTGCTGCCAATGCCACTGCCGCGGCTACAAGAGGAGATAATAGCGTAGATCCCTTTGAGAAAGTCGAAATAGTAAATGCTTCTGGGGAATATACCATTATAGTAACCAATAAAGGGAGCCTTAAAGATCAACTTCAAAATTTCTCTATTGTTGTTTCCGGAATCAAAACCAATGATTGTACGATCACCGTGCCAACAGGGGTTTTATTGAACGAGGCAACGGAAGAGGCTGTAAATGTAACTTGGGATACGCAGGCAGACGCCCTTTTCGAAGTGCAGTACAGAGCACTTGGAACGGCAGATTGGACGACCGAATATCAATATGAAACAACCAATTCCTTAAAAGGATTGGTTAAAGGAAAAACATATGAAGTTAGATTGAGAACTTTTTGTAGTGAGAACGTTATGTCTGACTATACTTCTGTTATGGAGTTTAGATTTGATGGTACTGCCACACAAATGGAAGAAGTTGTTGTTATGGAGGAGTTTTCCATCTCAGAGCCACTTAAATTGGCCATCTATCCGAATCCTGCTGTAGAGCAGATCAGTATTGATGGTGCCATTTCCCAAAATGCGCGTTTCTCTATTGTTAACACTATGGGCTTGACTGTGAAAACAGGCGAGGCCAGTCAGAAAAAAATTGATGTGGCCAATCTTTCTGCCGGACTTTATATCCTTACCGTGCAGGATTTGGAAGGCGTAAAATCTACAAAGTTTTACAAGAGTTAAACCCTTTTAATATCTTCCTCCAAAAGGAGGTCCTCATTTCTTAAACGTAAAAACACCTGTACCGTCGTGATCACGTCCAGTTCACAATACTTAATTATTCTGTCTATATCCTTCTCCTTATAGTAAACGTCCTTCACCATGCTGCCGTCTATGTCCTCTTTAGGCGACGGAATGCCCAATACATTTGCCATCAGTTTTAGGGAGGTAAAATGCTTGTAATCTCCAAATTTCCACAACTCCATAGTGTCCAAATGCGGAATTTCCCATGGCTTTTTACCGAACAGATCCAATTTTGCGGGTAAATCAATTCCGTTGATGATCATTCTTCGGGCGATATAAGGAAAATCAAACTCCTTTCCATTATGGCCACAGAGCAGATATTTGGGATGGTTGAAATAGGAATCCAACAGATTCTTGAATTCCTTTAAGAGGCTTTTTTCCACTCCGTGAAAACTGGTGACCCTAAGCGTCCTAACTTCGCCTTTATGGGTAAAGTACCCTACGGAAATACATATGATCTTCCCGAACTCAGCCCATATCCCTGCTCTTTCATAAAATTCTTCAGCGGTATAATCCTCTTTGCGCTGGTATTTGGATTTCTGTTCCCAGAGATCTTGCTTTTCCTCATCTAGCTGTGTGAAAGCTTCATGTTCCGGAACCGTTTCAATATCGAGGAACAAGATGTGTTCCAAGTTAGTCTTTTGCAGCATCTAGTATTGTTTTAAAAAAAGAAAGGCTTTGGCGTTGTTTATTTGAATCGAATCATTTTCCATATAAAATCCGAGTTCCGTAAAAATAAGTTTTGCCCTTATACTGTCATTTTTAGCTTCAAAGACTAAATCCTTATCACCAATGGAATTAAAGTCACTATAGGAGGCCAACTTTTTAAATCCTTCTTTAAGCGGGACGGACAGCACACCTTTTTGGTCCTCTTGCACAATGACCATCTCGATGTTGTTCTTATTAAAGAGGACATTGAAGGGGCCGATCATTGGTTTACTTTTCTCATAATCGTTATAGTTCAACGTGGCAAAATGATCATACTCAAAAATAGCGTAGTTATGTACTTTTTCATTGGGGTCATAATAACTAAAGTAATTGCTTCGGTTGTCAATAGTATCTACAGTATCAGGATCTAAATGAATCCCTAAAGTGTCCAATATACGTTCTGTGGGCAGATAACTATATCTGGTGGTAGTTTCAGTGGAATCTAGAAAAGTCTTGTCTATGGAGACACCTGTCACCTCGTTTAAGAGATTGATGGCATCCCTTTCGTTGAGGTAGATCAAAATAGAACGAAGTTGTTCAAATTCAGCTCCCGATGCGATGCCGTTACTTTTTTTGATATGGGTATAGACTTTTTCAAATTGTTTCGCCTGACTGTTCTTTGAGACTGCAAAAGCACCCCAAAAACCAAAGGAGACCATCATTGTGATCAAAAACAGGGAGATGGGTAGGATGCGGAGCGACTTATTTTTGCTTAACAATAAGTACAGGGTATTCCCCGTAATCCAAAGGGCAAGGGCAAATACAAAGTATCTGTTCTCTGTAATACCGTAATCTAAGATTCGTCTAGAAATGGCTATAAAAAGTAAAATCAGCAATGGCCCCAGCAAAATGTAAAATAAGGGATAGAAGTAATTGATGGACCAAGATTTTAAGGTCTTCTGTACCGGGTTGATCAATACTTGGATCAGAAACCCTAAAAAGGCCAATGCGGTTACTAAATAGGAGACCCACCCTTTAGGTAATTCCCAAGCCACTATGATTTTAATACTATAGGCGTAAAGGATCAGCATATAGAGCAAAGCCAAGGGGATAAGAATGTAGGTAACCAAGACCTCCAAGGCCTTGCCATACTTCATCTCGGTGCTTTCCATGATATCCCTTGGAAAGTCGGCCAAAAAAATCCAACTATTTACAATTCCAAGGCAGATAATAAAGAGCTGTCCATAACGCTTTGCATCAAGGTCGTAGTCGAACAAAAATTTTACGGCGGTCATGGCCAACACCAGGCCAAGGAAAATAACTCCAGAAAAGAACAGGCTTTTAAAGATGGAGGTGGCTATATTTTTTAAATAATTCCAATATGCCGCGCTATTCCATGTAAAGGCAAATGGTGCGAACAATATAAATAAATGTCCCGCCATGAGGTACAAGAAAAAACGAGTGATGAATTTAGGATTTATGTCGAATTCGATAAATTCTGGTAGATGAAAATAATACAGGAGTAAGAGAAGAAGAACAAGTAATTTGAGCCACAACCATATTTTGGGTTTTGCGGTTTGTTCCGATAAGAACTGTGTTCCTGTAAGCCAGCTAACCCCTAAGATTAAGGTCAAAACTTTTCCTCCGTGCTCTTCAAAAAGACTAGTAGGCTGATATTCTATAATGAATATGCCAAAGATAGACCCTAGTATGGCCCAACTTAAGGTCAAGGGAAACCTGAAGAAGGCATCTCTGGCTTTAGAAATGATTTCCTTTATTGATGGTAGGTTCATAGGTTGGTTTTTCTCTATTAAATATAAACAAAAAGGAGATAGAAGTTACGTTGAATATATGCTGGTTTGAAAAGAAGGGATTATACGGGCCTACGTTTTTGTGGTGAATATATTTGTAATGATGTTAATTATCTGGGGATGCTATTGCAACTTAACATAAAAAAGGAGGGGAAGATCTGAATTTTATTGGATGGACTTTCTCTGTAAGCGATAATTAATTATGTCCGTTATAGAAGGGCAAAACGGACCAAGAGGTTGGTTTTGTAATCAAGCGAAACAATAGTTTTGATAGGTCCGAGAACTGAAAAGTAGGTTAAGTCCGATAAACCGCGTCTTTTGAGAAGAGTAGGATAAAATGGGATTCAATAACCAACTGGGTGCCAGTTTCTTTTAAAACAGAGATTGCTGTTTGGCCGGGCTTTCGTGTTCCAAAAGCCATTTTTTACGGTGCAATCCACCTGCATATCCAGTCAAGGAGCCGTCACTCCCAATGACCCTATGGCAAGGAATAATGATCCACAATGGATTTTTGCCATTTGCAGCGGCAACAGCCCTAATCGCTTTAGGATCGCCCAATATTTTTGAAAGCTCTAAATAGGAAATCGTTTTTCCATAGGGGATTTGTTCCAAGGCCTCCCAAACTTTTTTTTGAAAGTCTGTTCCTACCGGGTTTAGGGTAAGACTAAACTGCGAACGCTTGCCCTCAAAGTATTCTTTGAGTTGATATACGGCATCCTCCAATTCTTCAGGAATAACATCGGTCAATTTCTCCTCAGAATCTAGTATGGTTACATTGGACAATCCGAATTCATCCCCTTCCAGTTTTGTAAACCCCAGCGGTGTATTGATGTAAACTGTTTCCATCAATTGTCTGTCTTTGTATTGTCTATGATTCCTGAACGCTTTGCCCTATTTTGCCAATTTTTTCGAGCTAGTTGTTGTAAGTTCTCTATATCGTCGCTTTCATCCATGATTTCCAGACCCAATAATGTTTCTATTACGTCTTCCATGGTTACCAATCCACTTACGGACCCATATTCGTCTACCACCAAGGCTATATGTGCCCTTTTGGCTATAAATTGTTCAAATAATTTAGGGATTGGTTTGTCTCTTTCGATGACGTGGATGTCCCTTTTAATTTGGGATAATGGAATGTCTCCATTTTCATTGATAATTTCTTCCAAAACCTCATCCTTAAGAACAAACCCGGAAATATTGTCCATCTTCACGTTATACACAGGGATTCGGGAAAAACGAAGATTCTGATTGGCTTGGAAAAATTCTTTGATGCTCATGTTTTCCGATGCCGTCTTCATAACAGTGCTAGGGGTCATAATATCCTTTGCTAAAATTTGGTCAAATTTCAGGAGGTTTTTGATGACGGTAGATTCTGATTTTTCAAAGACCCCTTCTTCTTGGGCAATATCTGCCATTGCCGTAAAATCTTCTCTGCTCAGAATACTACCATGATGTCCTTTTGCTCCTATGAGTTTGGTAAACAACTGTAAGATCCATAACAACCCCGTCCATTTAAGGCCTAATACCATCACTTTCAAAGTTTTCGCACAGAAATT
>JBLGAT010000084.1:0-11422 GCA_047612485.1 Psychroserpens sp. | reverse complement strand
GCATGAGCTTGGCAATACCGGCATCCAGTAGCGTTGCTACTTACCCAAGCGATCATTCTTTTTAAGGCGGAAGTTACCCTCCCTTCGTTGGCCATAACAGCTTTGTTCAAATTGATGAATGCCTTTGAAATTGCAGGCCTGTGCTGCATGGTCAGCACCGAATTTGGGCAGAATCCCAAGGTCTCGTTAAAGAACTTAGCCAGTTCTTCGGTTTCGTTGTCATGGGAAGGGTCTAAGGGCGTGACTAATGGCATATTTGTATATTTATGTTGTATTTTTGAATCCTACAAGTAACAAAAAATTAAGATCATGACAAATCATATTTCTACCAAATGGCTCGGTAATATGGCCTTTGAAAGCACTAATCCATCAGGAATGAATCTTCGGATAGATGCAGGGCCGGAGAACGGGGGCGAAGGAGATGGCTATAGGCCCAAAGCCCTTATGTTATCGGCTTTGGCAGGATGTTCAGGACTGGATGTTGCCTCGATGATAAAGAAAATGAAATTGGAGGTAGATGAATTTCATATGGAAACTATTGCCAACCTAACCGATGAGGATCCTAAGTTTTATGATAAGGTTACTCTGGAATACCACTTTCACGGCAGTAATTTATCGGAACATAAACTACAAAGGGCAATTGATTTGTCCGTCGATAAGTATTGTGGGGTCATGGAGATGTTCAGAAAGTTTGCAGAACTGGAGATAAAGACAATTTTTCACCATAAATAGGCTAGAGCGGACAAAAAAATACCATTGAAGGCTTAAATAGTCCAAATTAAAAACTTGTTCCCATTTACTTGTTTGGAAAAAACCCTATTAACCGACACCAATTTTATGCGCTGGACGCTCAAACCAAAACCGGAAGAACAACAAGTGGTGGCGTTCGCCAACGAACTTAAAGTAGATCCATTGGTGGCTTTTTTACTGTTACAGCGTGGCATTGATTCTTTTGAAGCTGCCAGAACATTTTTTAGACCGGAGCTGTTCCAATTGCACGATCCCTTTTTAATGAAGGACATGGATTTAGCCGTTGATAGGATTGAAAGGGCCATTGCAGATGGTGAGAATATTTTGGTCTACGGAGATTATGATGTGGACGGGACAACGGCAGTTTCCTTAATGTCGTCTTATTTATTGCGGGATTATCCCAACGTTGCCACTTACATTCCAGATAGGTATAGAGAAGGGTATGGTGTTTCATATATGGGAATCGATTTTGCGGAGGATAATGGATTTAAGTTGATAATTGCGCTGGATTGTGGGATTAAAGCCATAGAGAAAGTGGCTTATGCCAAGGAAAAGGGCATAGACTTTATTATTTGTGACCATCACCGGCCAGGGGATTCTTTGCCCAATGCGATTGCTGTTTTAGATCCAAAGCGCAATGACTGTCACTACCCCTACGATGAACTCTGTGGATGCGGGGTGGGATTTAAATTGATTCAGGCCCTTGGATCGAGAAAAGGGGAGACCATTGAAGATGTTATTCCTTTTTTAGATCTTGTTGCTACGGCCATTGGGGCAGATATCGTTCCAATTACAGGCGAGAATCGGGTCTTGGCCTATTTTGGCCTTCAGGTGATCAATTCTAGTCCTAGAGCAGGTTTCAGGGCCATTATGCAACAAACCAAAAAACAGGAATTTACCATTACCGATGTGGTCTTTATAATCGCTCCCCGTATCAATGCGGCAGGACGGATGGAACATGGGCAACATGCAGTAAATCTATTGAAGGAAACAGATATGTCCCAGGCAGAAAAATTGGCGGCCGGGATAGAAAAATTTAATACGGACAGAAGGGAATTGGACCAGGAAATTACCCAAGAGGCCTTAATGCAGATCCAAGAGAACAACGAGGAAGAGCGTTTTACCTCGGTGGTCTATAAGGATACCTGGCACAAAGGGGTCATTGGGATTGTGGCATCCCGTCTCACAGAAACCTATTACAGGCCCACATTGGTCTTTACCAAAAGTGGCGACAAATTGGCCGCTTCTGCACGCTCTGTAAAAGGGTTTGATGTATACAATGCCCTAGAAGATTGTGCCGATTGCATAGAACAGTTTGGGGGACATAAATACGCAGCCGGACTTACCCTTTTGGAAGAGCAATATACAGCCTTTAAAGAAAAGTTTGAAAAGGTGGTTTCAGAGACCATAGACATCAACCTGCTGACGCCAGAAATATTGATAGATGCCCAAATTGATCTGGCCGATATTTCTCCAAAATTGATGCGGATATTAAAACAATTCGCACCTTTTGGACCAGAGAACTTAGCCCCTATATTCATGACCGATAATTTAAAGGATACGGGATATGCAAAAGGGGTGGGACAAGATGAAAAACACCTCAAACTTGCCGCGATACAGCATAGTATAGGCCCTATTGGAGGTATTGGTTTTAATTTAGGGGAGAAATTGCCGAAAGTGGCCAATCAACAATCATTTAGCGCCGTGTATTCTTTGGATGAAAATGAATGGCAGGGCAATGTCAGCTTACAATTAAAGCTCCGGGACCTACGTTAGAAAATAGCACTGATAGGCATTAAAATCTGCTTATCGATAACTGAATATTATTAAAAAAGCGAAGTATTTTAAAAAAAATGGACCCGGACACTCCTGTCCAGGTCCTTAAACTAAACTAACTCAAACTTAAACGAACACATTTTTTAATTATTCCAACGTTGAAGATTACGCTTACTGGAATAATTACATTTTAAGGGATATAATCCCTTAAAAAACACCATAAAGTGCTTTTTTATGTTGCTTAAATAAACTTAATCAAAGATAGGCTATTTTTAATAAATCTAAATAAGATTTAATATAATTATAACATTCTCAGGGCTATAGGGGATAGGCTAGGCGTTTTGCAACACAGGGGTATTTGAAAACCTAAGGCGTAATAATACCCGAACAAAAGAAGACTTTCCAAGTGTCGTTCAAGGAAAAATGGAGGTGAAAATATAATTAGTTCTTTATGGTTCGTAGGTTTCCAAAGAAAGGGTTTGCCCATCAAAAACGGCATAGGTAAAATAATGGATCCAATCCCCAAGGTTCACATAGGTCGATTTGTCGTTTAGGGCAATGTTCAACGGTAAATGTCTGTGGCCAAAAATAAAATAATCGTAATGGTCCTGTTCCAACTTTCTTTTGGCATATTGCACCAGCCACTCCTTGTCCTCCCCTAAAAATTCAGCATCATCATCCCCTGAAATGAGTTTGTTCTTCACAGAGAGATATTGTCCCAATTTCACCCCCAGATCTGGATGCAGCCAATTGAAGACCCATTTAGAAACGGGATTGGCAAAAACCTTTTTCATCCGTTTAAACCCTTTATCATTAGGGCCTAGGCCATCACCATGGCCAATAAAAAAAGAGGTATCATTTATTTTGAACTGTTGGGGCTTGTGAAAAACGGGAATATTTAGTTCTTCTTCAAAATAACCATGCATCCAAAGATCATGATTGCCCACAAAAAAATAAACAGGAATTCCCGCGTCTGTAATCTCCGCCAATTTACCCAACGTACGTGTATACCCTTTGGGAACAACAGTTTTGTACTCGAACCAGAAATCGAAAAGGTCGCCCAATAAAAATATGGCCGCGGCATCTTGTTTTACATGGTCTAGCCAAGCAACAAACTTTTTTTCCCTAGGGAGGCTTTCTTCCCTGGTAGGGGCTCCCAAATGATTGTCACTCGCGAAATATATTTTTTTGTTCTTGGCAACCGTTATCTTCTCCATAGGTCTAATTAAAGGTTGTCACTGGCATACCATTCCGCAAAGGAAGAATCTGTTTCTTGTAATTTTAGGGAATGTAACTGTATGTTTTTGGGTAGACGTATCTTTATTTTGTCAGCAAAATCCAAAACCATATTCTCGCTGGTAGGCTGATATTCCGCTAAAATAACGTTATGGTCTCTCGCCATTAGCTCCTTGGCCAATTCTATATGGGGTGTGTTTTTATTAAAAACCGTGGCATGGTCAAATTGATCCACAATCTCCTCCTTTACAATTTTCTTCAAATCACTAAAATCAATGACCATCCCCAATTTTACATGGGACGTATCCGTGATGGGTTTGCCAATCACGGTAACAGATAATTTATAACTGTGTCCGTGCACATTTCTGCACTTGCCATCATAGCCAAAAAGTGCATGGCCGGTTTCGAAACTGAATTGCTTTGTAATCCTAATATTGCCCATATTGTTAATTTGCACTGCAAAAGTATGGATTCTTGCAAAACCAAACCATTTTGTCGCCCATCAAAACCACTTCCTTGAATATCCTTGATACCTTTTATGTTCAAATGACACTCTTAGGGATGACGAAAAGTCGTTCTTTGCCTTTAAGGGAAGACTTTTGTAAATTGTCTTATGGTTTAGACTCCAGATTCAAAATACAAATAAACTACATTTGCGGACTTTTTGAAAAAAACGGATTATGGAACTTTTTGAAGAATTGGAATTTAAGGAGGTCCCTCTTTATGAAAAGGTCATTGATGATCTATTGGCCCAAAAGTATAGTGTTGTGGATGATTTTTTTTCCCCTAGGGAGATCTTGACCTTGCGAAATAGCCTATTGTCCAAATACAAAGAAGATCAATTTATAAAGGCCGCAATAGGAAATAGAACCAAAACATTGATTGCGAATTCCATCCGTGGCGATTTTATTCTTTGGATGGATGAAAAAGCACAGGAAGAGGCAGAAAAACTGTTCTTTGCCAAAATAAATGAATTTGCCAATTATCTGAACAAAACCTGTTTTCTGGGAATCCTACACAAGGAATTCCATTACGCGCTCTATCCGGAGGGCACCTTCTATAAGCGTCATCTGGATACATTTCAAAATGATGATAGGCGCAAACTATCCATAGCGCTATACCTAAACGAACCCAATTGGCAACCTGCCTATGGGGGGGAGTTGGCCATATACCTTCCAGAGGGCCCCGAAGAAAAGACCATAGAAATATTACCCATACAAGGGCGTATGGTTATTTTTGAAAGCCAGGAATTGGAGCACGAGGTGAAAACGGCCAATCAAAACCGGCTGAGTATTACCGGGTGGTTAAAGACGAGATAATCTTTATCTCTTAAACTTTCTTCTGTTGTTGACCCTGTTTACAAAATAAACCACAACCAAAATTAGGGCTAGGATTGGGAACAGGAAATTTCCATTTAGGAATGATAGTATATCCATGCTATTGAATACGTATAAAGATTGTTATTGTTTTTTTAGAAAAATGGCCACGATGGCCGAAGTTACCACCCCCATAGTTAAGGCACCAAAGGTACCTTGCACCATATAACTTTTTAAGTTAAAATAATTAGTAGCCCCTTCTTCGGTCATTTTACCCGTCTCCACCATATAATCGATGAGATTGGGGAAAAGGTTTGGGGCTATCCATGTGCTGCCAATATATTGTGTAAAGGGAGTTAAAATGGCTACCACGATACTGATAATGATACCGCTTATAAAGCCTTGTTTCCAAGACATTTTACCTATAAAATCCTTATTTCTCTTTTCTTTTAGTGCCTGAACATAGATAACAATGGCCACAAGGGCAAATAAATTGGTATAGATTAGCTGTTGGGCGATCAACTCATCATGCCAGCCCATGGCTTTTTCAAAATACATCCAAACCAAGGTAGAAATGGCAAAAATGACACCCCATTTGATTTCTGTACGGTACTTTTTCATAGCTGAAATTCTGATGTAAATGTAAAAATTTATTTCTTGAATTTATCCAACGCCTGTTTTGTAAAATCGGAGAGTACCAATTTCCCTGAAAGCTCTGCCCTATCCATTAACAACGAATCCCAATGGGCCGTCCCTTCCCAAAGGATTTTTTTCATATCCATTAGCGCTTGAGGATTATAGGAGGCCAAATTTGCAGTAAAAACTTGCAATTCTTTGTCCATTTCCCCGCTGTTTGCAAAAACCTTGGCAAAAAGTCCTTTTTCTTTTCCCCAATAGGCATTTTTCCATTCTGTAGGAGCTAGGGAAAGTTCCGCCAGACCTGCAATTCCTATTTTCCGTTCCACGGCCGGGGCAATCACAAAAGGACCTATGCCAATGGTGAGTTCGGATAGTTTAATTGCAGCATCTTCAACGGCAAAGGCGTAGTCACAAGCAGCGATGAGTCCAACACCACCGCCCACGGCCTTGCCCTGAATGCGCCCAACTATCAATTTTTTACAGGTACGCATGGCATTGATTACCTTGGCAAACCCGCTGAAAAAGGCTTTTCCTTCTTCCAGGTTGGAAACGGCCACCAATTCATCAAAGGAAGCACCGGCACAAAAGGCTCTGTCCCCTTCCGATCTTAGGACAATCAAGGATACTTCATCCTTTTCGGATAGATTATCCAGCTCATCAGCAAGTCTGGTCAATAATTCGGCGACAAACGAATTGCTCGCAGGATGACCAAATTCTACAGTCGCTATTCGGTTTTCAATAGAAGTATACAAACTCCCATTTGTTCTAGTGGTACCCATATTTGTTATTTTGACAGATCCAAAATTAGTTGTTTTGTAAGAGGGGGCGAAATTTCCTTCTAAATTTCCATACCAGTGCCCCACCACGGATTACCATCCAAACAAGAAAGGCTATCCAAATACCATTAAATCCCCAACCTAAATATTTGGTCAAAAATAAGGAGGGAACAAAACCGAAGAAAGTGGCAGTTAGCAACACATTTCTCAAATATTTCATCTCTCCCATTCCTTTGAACATACCATCTAGGACAAAGGCAATAGTATTGATTGGGAGGCTTAATATCAGGATAAAGAAGACCCCATAAAAAGTGTTCAAAACAATAGTTTCGTTGGAGAAGAGTCTTCCAATTGGATAGTAAAAAACAAAAGCCAAAATGATCAAGACAATACTTACGGCCATACCGTATAGTGTAATTTTTTTTGCCAATTTCCAAAGTCCGTTGTAATCTTTGGCTCCCAACAACTTCCCGCCCATAATATTCCCAGCGGCCCCATAGCCGTCAATAAAAAAGGAGGAAAACAGCCATAGGTTGATTGCTATGGTGTGCGCCCCAATGTAGCGGTCCCCCAGGGCTGCCGCCTCCCGAACAGCCAATATCAAAGCTGTGTTCAAGGCCAGTGCCCGCACAAATAAATTTAAACTCATAACCACCAATTTTCCCAGTTCTGGATGCAATGGAAAACGGAGCTTAAGGCTAATATCGGTTTTGACAATCAAGAAAATAAAGGCCATAAGCGCCATTACACCTTGGGAAATTAAACTGGCATAGGCGGCTCCCTCCAAATACATGGGGGAGATGAACCCTTCCAAACCATAGACCAGTAAAAAGTCCAAAAATATGTTCAATATAGCCCCGGTAATGGCGATGAGCATGGTCCAATAGGTGTTCTGAAGGCCACGGAAAATTCCAAAAATAGCAAATGTGAATAGGGTCAATGGAAAGCCCCACACCCTAATGGCATAGTATTTTACACAGTAGTCCAAAATTTTCCCAGAAGCGTTCAGCAGGAGAAAAATGTCTTCGATTACAAAAATGGTTGATAAGAGAATGACGATGCTTAGGGCAATATTCAAAAAAATGGCCTGTGCAGGGAGCGTTTTAACTTCTTCCAACTTTCCTGCACCCAAATATTGGGAAATAATGGCAGAAATGGCACTTCTAGTTTGTCCAAGGACCCAGATCAACATGGATAGAAAGGAGCCTACGATACCCGCGGCAGCTAAGGATTCCAGTCCGTCTACGGGTATATTCCCCACTATGGCCGTATCCGTAATAGATAAAATGGGTTCCGCTATTCCTGCAATGGTCGCGGGAATGGCAAGTTTGTTGATGGTCTTGAAATTGACGGCAGTTTTCAAATAGAAATAGGATTAAAGCATCAGTTCATAGCAGTGAAAGTGGTCATTGCTTTGTTCTGGGAAATAAATATCGCCCAGTTTTTGATAGCCTCTTATTTCATAAAAAACTTGGTTGCGTTTGTTCTGGCTAAAGGTATCCAATCGTATGGAGACATAATTGTTTGCCCGACCGTGATTTTCGGCAAAAGTCATTAGCTGTTGGGCGTACCCTTTATTTTGATGATCCGGATGCACTGCCAAGCGATGTATATAGAGGTTTTTATTGGATTGGGTCAACCACAATATGGGAAGATATTCCTCGTCCATATGGGTAGAAATAACGATGGTCCCCACAGGTTTTTCTTCAATTTCCATAACATATAGCTCTTTTCTGTGGAGGTCATTTTCGAATATGCTTATGGTAGGATAGGATGGGCTCCATTGAAAGATATTGTTTTTGATCAATTGCGCTGCACATGCTTCTGTGATTGCAATTATGTCGGGCATTTCTCCTAACTTTGCGGGTCGGATCATGTGTAAATTTTAATTTAGTTGTAAATTTAACCTATAAAATCGTAAAACCTTATTATGAAAAATATATTGGTTCCTATTGGGACTTCTCCTGAAGCCCACGAAACATTGCAATATGCAGTTGACTTTGCCTCTGAATTTTCCTCGAAGGTATTTGTAATGGAGGCATTTAATGTGAAGGGTGCCGGTGCCGGGACGCTCGCGAACCTTCAAGAAAAAGTGGCCAAAAGCAGCAAGGAACATTTAAAGGAAATAATAGATAAGGTTGATGCTAAAGAAGTTGACATTAAAATTGCCACCTATAATGGGGATTTGATTGACGGATTGATATCCATTGATGAGGAATTGGGGATCGATTTGATTATCATATCGCCTAGAAGCAACGATATAAATGAAGAGTTGTATTTGGGCTACACTTCAGGTCGGGTAGTAAAAAGAACTGACATTCCTACCTTGATCGTGCCCAAAGGGACTGTTTTCAAGCCCTTCAAATCGATCTTGACGGCATTTAAATCCGGGATTTTAAAAAGAAAACGAATTTTGGTTCCGTTAGTGGGCATCCAAAAAAAGTTTGGTTCCAAGGTGAACTTATTAATGGTAAAAACCCCAGGATATACTGATGATGATCTAAAGATCAATACAGCACTAATGGACATAAGTTCGCAACTTACGTTAACAGAAAATTCCACGACCTATTTGGGGGTTTTAGAGCATTTTAGATCCCAACATCCGGATTTACTATGTGTATTCAGAAGAAAACGTGGATTTTTCAAAAATTTATGGGAAAAGAATACGATTCCGAAGTCTGAATTTTACGCTCCAGTGCCCGTTTTGGTGCTCAGTGTGAAAAAAGATTAAAGGAGGTCGTTTTTAGTTGGGGTTGCATTTTGATTCCATGTGAAAATGTATTTTCTTTGCCGCAGCCAAAAAAGGGGGATTAGCTCAGCTGGCTAGAGCGCTTGCCTGGCAGGCAAGAGGTCACCGGTTCGACTCCGGTATTCTCCACGATCAAGCGCAATTGTGATTGCGCTTTAAAACTAACGAAAGCCACCAAACTTATTTGAGTGGCTTTCGTGTTTTAAAATGCCCATGGCGACAGGCATGGGCCATTGTATTTGCAGGACTGGATATTTTGCGGAGCAACGTAGTTACTCCGGAATTCTCCAAAAACCATCACCCAACAGTGATGGTTTTTGTTTTTAATGAGGTCACCGATTCCCCCGGCGCTTCGGAGCGGTATTTTCTGCTCAGTAAATAAAGGCCTTCACAGATGTGAGGTTTTTTATCTGTTATTGCCCGCATTTTTTACACTTTTTTTTTCTAAAAAAATAAGGACAAATGAGATGTTCATTGCTCCTAAATAAAAACTAAAAGCTTAATATTAATGTGGTCTCCTTAAAAGGAACTGACCGTACCTTCATGGTGCCACCATGCAAATGCATGATCTGTTTTGAGAGGCTTAAGCCAATGCCTGTTCCCGTATCTTTTGTTGTGAAAAAAGGGACGAATATTTCATCGATTAGATCCTCAGGTATTCCCGGCCCGTTGTCGGAAACCGTGATGTGTTTTTTCCCATCATGGGTGGCTTGGGCGAGGATGGTTATGCTTCCATTCTCAACATTACCAATAGCTTGAAGTGCATTTTTGGTCAGATTGATCAGAATCTGCGAAATCTGTTTTTCATCTATAAACAGTTCTAAATCTGTTGGTACTGCGACTACTTTAAAATCAATATGTTCGTTCTTGTTTTCTTGATCCATCAATACTTTAACCTTGTCAAGAAGGTGTTGTGCGGAAACAATCGCTTTATCCGGTTTGGGCAAACTCAAAAAGCTTCGATAAGATTGCACGAACTGCATCAGATCGCCTCCTTGTTCTTTGATGACTTGTAAACCCTTAACGGTACTTGAAACATGGTTCTCATTTAGTTTCATAGGAGATTTCCCGTCAGGGGATATGAAGTATTTCAGAATGGATTCCGAAATTGAAGTTATCGGTGTAATTGTATTCATAATCTCATGTGTAAGCACACGAATCAGTTTTACCCATGAATCAGTTTCCTTTTCATCGAGCTCCTTATGAATGTCGTTTACTACCACCAAAAGCAACCGTTCTCCCTCAATGTTGATTGTTGTACATTTCAAACTTAATTCTCTTTTTCCACGTTCGTTGGCCAGCTGATAAATGGTATTTTCGAAGGGTTCCAATGCTTCAAATAATTCATATAGCTTTTTATCTACCTGATTTAGCTGCTTGACATGATTTAAAGGGTGGTAGTTCAAAAGATTCTGTACCGTGGGGTTTGCGTAAAGAATATGCCCTTTCTGATTGATGGTAAAAATACCTATATCAGCTTGCCTCAATATTTCCTGGTAGTATTGTTCCTGTGCCTGCTTTTTTAAATGGATATCTTGGATCATTGCGTTCAGCATGTTCAAGCTATGGTTCAATTCTTCCAAGGATTTCACACTTAATTTTTCAGGAAATCGCAATGTGAAGTCTTCATTTTTAATTGCATCGAAGAAATAGGCGATTTTTCGATTGGTCTGATTGACGAATGAAATCAAACCCGCGGTCTGGACAATTAAGAGGAGAACTAATAATGCGCAGATTATATAGCGATTATCAAAATAGCAATAGGAAGCTATCGCAGCGGTAATAGTCAGAAAGATGACCCGTATGACTAGTTGAAAGTAAATGTTTCTGCTGACCATTTTACGTGTTAAAGTTCAAAATCATCTTCAAATGTATCTGATTTAAATTTTTAATCATGGATTATCCATAACCGAATAAACGCCAACCTTCACTATTTTTTTTATTTGTAACGACTATCAACTGACTACCTCCCTGTTTTTTTTAATTTATTATAAAGCGTCTGTCGCGATATACCTAATTGGTCCGCTGCAGCACTATAATTACCATTGTGCTCAATTAGGGCGTTGTTGATCATCAATAACTCCATTTCTTCGAGCGTATCCGGACCTGAATCAAGTGAAATTCCCGATTTGACTTCTAAAAGGAAATCGGATGGTTTCAATATATTTTCTTCGGAGAGA
>JBLGAT010000083.1:0-11646 GCA_047612485.1 Psychroserpens sp. | reverse complement strand
CAAAGGCATTCATCAATTTGAACAAAGCTGTTATGGCCAACGAAGGGAGGGTAACTTCCGCCTTAAAAAGAATGATCGCTTGGGTAAGTAGCAACGCTACTGGATGCCGGTATTGCCAAGCTCATGCCATACGGGCAGCCGAACGCTATGGTGCAGAACAGGAACAGTTGGACAATATTTGGGAATATCGTACCCATCCCTCATTTTCGGAAGCTGAAAGGGCGGCCTTGGATTTTTCATTGTTGGCCTCCCAAGTACCCAATGCCGTGGATGCCGAAATTAAAGAGCGGTTGTATACCTATTGGAACGAAGGGGAAATTGTTGAAATGTTGGGCGTAATCTCCCTATTCGGATATCTCAACAGATGGAACGATTCCATGGGTACCGCCATTGAAGAAGGGGCCGTAGAGAGTGGCAACCAATACCTCGGGAAACATGGATGGGAAAAAGGGAAACACGTTTAATGAAAAAAATTCTAGGCCAATTCGTCTCCATTGAAGAAAGAAATATATTTTCTGCTGAGATAACCGTAGAAAAAGGCAAGATCATTTCCATTGAGAAAATGGAGCACGATCACAAAGGATATATTCTCCCTGGCTTTATAGACGCCCATATCCATATAGAAAGTTCTATGCTGGTGCCTTCGGAATTTGCTAGACTGGCCGTACTGCACGGAACAGTGGCCACAGTATCCGATCCTCACGAAATTGCCAACGTATTGGGATCTGAAGGCGTGCATTTTATGATTGCCAACGGAAAAAAGTCCCCTTTTAAATTTCATTTCGGAGCCCCTTCCTGTGTCCCAGCGACCTCTTTTGAGACGGCGGGAGCTACTATAGATGCTGAGGGGGTAAAAAATCTTTTGGCATCGCCTGATATTTATTATTTGGCGGAAATGATGAATTATCCAGGGGTTTTATACGATGATCTAGAAGTCCTCCAGAAAATTGCCTGGGCAAAACATTACAACAAACCTGTGGACGGCCATGCCCCAGGCCTCCGTGGTGCAGAGGCAAAAAAATATTGTGCTGCAGGTATTACCACGGACCATGAGTGTTTTACCCTGGGGGAGGCACAGGGAAAATTGGCCTTGGGCATGAAAGTGATCATCAGGGAGGGCAGTGCCGCCAAAAACTTTGAAGCCCTCATCCCCTTGCTCCCTGAGCACTTTGAACAGATGATGTTCTGCTCGGATGACAAACACCCCGATGATTTGCTCTTGGGGCATATAAACGACCTTTGTGCACGTGCCGTTGCCAAGGGAATCGATGTCTTTAAGGTGCTACAGGCAGCTTGTATCAACCCGGCAAAACACTATAAGATGGATGTTGGCCTTTTAAAAGAAGGTGATGCCGCCGATTTTATCATCGTGGAGGATTTAAAGGATTTCAAGGTAGCACAAACCTATATCAATGGGGAATTGGTTGCAGAAAACGGTCATTCCAAAATTCCCGTTATCCCCTTTGAGACGCCAAATAATTTTAAGGTACGCCCTAAAATAGAGGAAGACTTTTTCCTCAAAGCCAATGGAGATATTATCCGGGTCATAGAGGCTTTGGACGGGGAACTTATCACCAAAGAAATTAAGGCAAAAAATCTTGTGCAAAACGGCAACCTAGTTTCCAATACAACCACCGATATCCTAAAAATAGCCGTTGTAAACCGCTATAGCAACAACCCTCCCGCAATTGGGTTTATCAAAAATTTTGGCTTAAAAAAAGGGGCTATTGCCAGTTCCGTGGCCCATGACTCCCATAACATTATAGCAGTGGGCACTGCCGATGAGGAAATTTGCAGGGCCGTAAACCTCATCATAAAAAACCAAGGTGGGATATGCGCCATTGGGCCCGATAATCAAAAGAGTCTGGCCCTGCCGGTAGCGGGAATCATGAGCGATAAGGATGGTTGGGAAACAGGGAGACTGTACCAGGAAATAGATGCCATGTCCAAAACATTGGGCTGCACCCTAAAGGCTCCCTTTATGACCTTGTCTTTTATGGCCCTCCTGGTGATCCCCGATCTCAAACTATCGGACAAGGGCTTGTTTAGTGGCAGTAAGTTTGAATTTGTGGATCTTCAACTCTAATTAAATAGGAGACTGATTTATTTTGATTTAAAGCAAAAAATTAAATTTCGCCTCCCCTTTCAAGCTTTTTCAAAATAGAATCAATTCCAATAAATAAATGGTCAATATGCCCCAAAAAGTGCCTGTCGCCATGCTTAAAATGGCCAAAACGATGGCATGGGGCATCCATTTTTTATTATAGGCAGCCGTCACCGCAGGGGCCGTGGCTATCCCGCCAACATTGGCCATACTGGCAATGGGAACCCAAGCCATATTTAAGTTCAAGACTTTTGCAAGGCCCACCATGAATACAAAATGACCCAATAACCAAACCACCAAAAACCCTAGGAACTGGGTGTCAAAACCAAGGGTGCTCATTTGTAATTTAAGACCTAGGACGGCCATGACCACCAAAATAAGAACACCTCCCGCCTTTAAAGCAAAACTAAAATTCCAATAGGGTAATAAATTGCCCAATAGCAGTCCCAAAACGGAGAGTACAACGATCTTAACTACAAAAAGATCTATCATCCAATTGCAGAGTACCACCAGTAGAAACATCAAAATTGCGCACCAGATGGAGGGCAGTACCTTTCCTTTTTCTGTCCTTATTTCTTCGGGCAAGGCAACATCGGAAATTTTGAACAAAAGGTTCAAGTACTTGCTTTTTTTTATGCATTGGAACATCAAAATGGTCCAAATATTTACCAAAACGGTGTCCATGACCAATACGGACAGATAAATATTTTCTGGACAGGCGACAAGTTCTTTTAATACCAATTGACTGGTGCTACCTCCAATCCAACTGCCAACAATTGGTGGGATCCCCTTCCAATAACCTTCTGCTACCAAGGTTTTGGAAATTAAATTTGACTCAGAAAATCCCAATGCCAAGATCACGGGAAGTGTCGCTATGACCAAGGACCCTGCAACGAACAGTACTATAGGTTTCCATCCAATGGACTTTAACTGTCCTAGGGACAAACTGCTCATTACGGCAATAATGGCAAGGGGTATAAAATACTCTTTACTGTAATTGTGAATAGTGCCCTGAGAAAAATCGGAATGCAACACAAAAGAGATCAAGGCAGGAATTATATAGGCCAATAAGATGGCCGGGACCCAATCGAAAAGGGATTTGATATGTTTATTTTCCCATCGGTCAAGAAAATATACCGCCACAACGGTAAACAGAGAAATGAGCCAAGGCGTAATCATTACACCCAATGTAGCACATTCCCATCAATTTCTGAGAACTAATTTTTTCCCCCTACCACGATCACAATCTCTCCCTTGGGAGGCTTGTTCGTATAGTGTTCCAAAACTTCTGACGCCTTCCCCCTGATAGTTTCTTCATACATTTTCGTGAGCTCCCTAGAAACAGAAACGGGCCTATCCGCTCCAAAATACTCCACAAAATTGGTGAGGGTCTTGATCAATTTATGGGGAGACTCATAAAATATAATGGTCCTTGTCTCTTCGGCCAACAATAACAAGCGCGTCTGTCTTCCTTTTTTCACGGGAAGGAAGCCCTCAAATACAAATTTGTCATTGGGAAGTCCACTGTTTACCAATGCGGGAACAAAGGCCGTTGCACCGGGAAGGCAGTCCACCTCAATCCCATTTTCCACACAGGCCCTGGTCAATAGAAATCCGGGATCCGAAATTGCGGGCGTCCCGGCATCGGAGATTAGGGCCATAGTGTCGCCTGCTTGCATCCTTTTTACTAGAGAATCCACCGTTTTGTGCTCATTGTGCATGTGGTGGCTCTGCATGGGAGTTCCAATGGAATAGTAGTGCAGCAATTTACCACTTGTTCTAGTGTCCTCGGCAAGGATGAGATCCACCTCTTTAAGGATTCTTAGCGCTCTAAGGGTGATGTCTTCCAAATTGCCTATTGGTGTAGGAACTATATATAATTTTCCCATGTCGTTTTGTAAGGTCCAAAAATAGGCAGCCGAAAATTGTTAACCCAATTTTCGGCTGTGGTATTTAATGATATTAAGTCTTTTTTACGAAAACCTGCGCTCGATCAATCCCATAAATCGCGCGGCATATTGTTCTTTGCCCTCCCAATTGTTATAATCCGGTTTAACCATATTGATAATAAAGGCGATTGACCGTTCCTCCGAGGCAATGGTATTTAATTGGGATATGACCCTATTATAGTCCTCTGTACTATTATTGAACAAATGCTTTACAAATGCCAATCGGTCATTTAGATCCACTTTGATCTCCTTTGCGGATTTTCCATTGGCCGTTGCTTGTAAAGGAGGCGTAAATTCCGGAAGGGTTTGTTCCTTTTTTTGTGGCTCAAACAATTCCTTGTCATTTTTGGCATAATTGGGCTGTGCCATAAATTCTGCCAAAACCTCATCAATCCCTTTTCCGTTGGGCATCTCAGAAACCATATCCTTTATGGTATCTATTCCTTGGGTAATTATATCTTCCTGATGTGGGTTGCTTTCGGGCACAGCGGAATTTCCTTCTAAAACAGCGGTGGCCATTTTTTCAAATTTTGCTGCAATGACATTATTGGAAACATCAACCTCTACATCGTTCAACCTTTCGTCTATAAATTTTAGCACGGCCAATTTTTCGTATAGTCCCCTAGCTGCTTCATACATATCGGAAATATTGTGCACGTCCCCAGAGGTAATAATCTCTGTGGATATTCGAACCAATTCTTCTTTCAGTTTTCTTTTCATCTTTCTATTTTTTATTATCCGTAAACACCTGAATAAATACCTGTTTATCAACCCTATAATAAACCGTTTTATGCTTATTTACAACTTTTTTTGCATCTAAGCCCAAAGGTGTATTTTTTTAATAATTTTATGGTTCTTTAAAATAGGAACGAAAAACATATTACTTTCGTCTAAAATTACAAAATGTTTCTCGAAAATACTGTTAACCACAAAGAACAATTCGGCTGGATAGAAGTTATCTGCGGTTCCATGTTCTCAGGCAAGACCGAGGAATTGATCAGGAGGCTTAAGCGAGCGCAATTCGCAAAGCAAAAAGTGGAAATCTTTAAACCCATGGTTGATACCCGATACCATGAGGATATGGTGGTCTCACACGATGCAAATGAAATAAGGTCAACCCCCGTACCAGCAGCTGCAAACATTCGCCTTTTGGCCGATGGATGCGATGTTGTTGGAATTGACGAAGCCCAATTTTTTGATGATGAAATTATATCGGTTTGTAACGATTTGGCAAACAAGGGGGTACGGGTATTGGTTGCTGGGTTGGATATGGACTTCAAAGGAAACCCTTTTGGACCCATGCCTGCATTAATGGCAACTGCCGAATACGTGACCAAAGTACACGCCATTTGCACCAGAACCGGAAATTTGGCCAATTACAGTTTTAGAAAATCCACCAATGATAAATTAGTGCTTCTTGGAGAAACGGAAGAGTATGAACCCTTGAGCAGGGCGGCCTATTTTAAGGCAATGTTGAAGGAAAGAGTAGGGAACATAGAGGTTAAAGAAGAGGAAGAAATAAAGCAGGATAAAAAAAGATCGGATGCCTAAAGCTACGGAAACTGTTCTAGAAATAGATCTAGGCGCCCTTGAACACAATTACCAATATCTAAGATCCAAAATAGAACCTTCCACAAAATTTCTAGGGGTTGTCAAAGCCTTTGCGTACGGCAATGACTCGGTCAGGGTGGCCCAGAAGCTGGAAGACTTGGGAGTAGATTATTTTGCAGTCGCCTACGCCAAAGAAGGAGTGGTTTTAAGGGATGCCGGAATTAAATCCCCCATTTTGGTGCTGCATCCCCTCCCTTCCGGTTTTGAATCCATCATTGAAAGATGTTTGGAACCCAGTATCTATTCGGAGCATATCTTGGACACCTTTTTGGAAACGGCAAAAAAACATGGACAAAAAGACTATCCCATCCACCTAAAATTCAATACGGGCCTAAACCGTTTGGGATTTAAAAAAGACCAGGTCCTCAAACTCATAGAAAAGTTAAGCCCTAGAAAAGAGGTTAAGGTAGTCTCTATTTTTTCCCATTTGGCCGCTACGGAAGATCATAATGAACGTGAGTTTACCTTGGGGCAGATCAGCACTTTTAAGGAAATTGCAAAAGAAGTTGAAGAAAGATTGGGCTACCAACCCAAACGCCATATTTTGAACACCTCGGGGATTATCAATTATCCGGAAGCACAGTTTGATATGGTTCGCAGTGGAATAGGACTTTATGGCTATGGGAATGAGCCCAAAATAGATGCCCAACTCCGCCCTATCGCGACTTTAAAGACCATCATCTCCCAGCTGCATTTTTTGGAAGCCGAAGAAAGTGTGGGCTATAACAGGGCCTATAAGGTGGGTTCCAAAAAAGTTACGGCCACCTTGCCACTTGGACATGCGGATGGTATTGGTAGGCCTTATGGAAATGGAAAGGGACAAGTCTTGATCCATGGGAAAATGGCACCTATTATCGGCAACGTTTGTATGGACATGATCATGGTGGACGTTACTGAAATTGAATGCAAAGAAGGGGACGAGGTGATTATTTTTGGTCCGCAAACCTCCGCTGAAAAAATGGCGAATAGGGCCAATACAATTTCCTATGAATTGCTTACCGGGATATCCCAGCGCGTGAAGCGGATTTTCTTGGATACCTGAAAAAGCAACAAATTGACAAACCATAATTTTTTGTTAAATTGCGGGTATATCAACCACTAAACTATAAAACATGGGTTTTTTTAAAGATTTTAAATCCTTTCTGATGAAAGGCGACATTGTAAGTTTGGCAACAGCTGTTGTTATTGGCGGTGCATTCAGTAAAATTGTCAACTCTGCAGTGAATGACATCCTTATGCCGGTTGTTGGAATTTTTACCGGGGGAACGGACTTTACTCAAAAATTTATCTCCCTAGACGGGGAAAGTTATGAGAGCTTGGCAGCTGCACAAGAGGCTGGTGCTGCTGTAATGACTTACGGGAATTTAGTACAAGCCTTGATCAACTTTGTCATCGTAGGTTTGTTCATATACCTTTTCTTAAAGGCATATGAAAACACAAAAAAGAAGGAAGAAGCTGCACTACCTGCAAAACCAGCTGGGCCAAGTCAGGAACAACTGTTGGCAGAAATAAGGGATTTGCTAGCTAAAAAATAATTCCCATAAACCGTCTACACCCCTTTAAAGGAGTTAAGATGGACCGCTACGCTACCGTAGTATAACTTAAGCCACCTAAAGCGTTTCGCTGACGCCTTAGGTGGTTGTTTTTTTAAATTCTATTTTTGCAACTTTCGTTATTAATTATGATCCAAGTTTCAAATGAAGTCGCCCTGAAACACATCCAACTGGAAGATCAAGGAATCTTAATGGAAGTTATTAGGAGTATATACCTTCCCGTATACCGTCATTTATGGACGGACAATGGAGAGTTCTATTTTGAAAAAAATTACAGCGTTTCCAACCTGAGGCAAGAGCTGTCCGAAACAGGTTCTGCATATTATTTCATCAATTACAAAACAGATATCATAGGGATCCTTCGAATCCAGTTCGGCAAAGAATGTCTTGACTTTCCAGGACAACCCGCCACCAAATTGCATAGAATTTATTTGGACCCCTTGGTACACGGATTGGGAATAGGCCAATTATTAATTGATTGGACCATAGAGCGGAGCAAGGCTCACCAAAGTTCCCTTTTATGGCTGGAAGCCATGGATACCCAAATACAATCCCTAAAGTTTTATCAAAAAAACCATTTTCAAATTTCAGGGAGCTTCAATCTGGAAGTTCCCAATATCATTGATACTTGGAAGGGAATGCATAGAATGTACTTACGTTTGTTGTAAATATAACTTTTTGTTATATTTTGATTATTCTTAAATATAATAATTGTGCAATCTTATAGTTTAAGTACATTTGTTCCCATAAAATTCATAGACAATGAAAGTAGCTGTTGTTGGTGCCACAGGCATGGTAGGAGAAGTAATGCTAAAGATTTTAAAAGAACGCAATTTTCCAATATCAGAATTGTTTTTGGTGGCCTCTGAAAGATCTGTAGGTAAAAAACTGGCATTTAACGGACAGGATTACACCATTATTGGATTGAGTGATGCCGTAGCCGCAAAACCCGATTTGGCGATATTCTCAGCAGGAGGGGATACCTCTTTGGAATGGGCACCAAAATTCGCAGAGGTCGGCACTACGGTTATTGACAATTCCTCCGCATGGCGCATGGACCCTACCAAGAAATTGGTAGTCCCCGAAATCAATGCCAATGAGTTGACCAAAGAAGATAAGATCATAGCCAATCCAAACTGCTCCACCATTCAGCTGGTCATGGTTTTGGCGCCCTTACATAAGAAATACAAAATGAAAAGGATCGTTGTTTCTACCTACCAATCTGTTTCAGGTACTGGGATAAAGGCAGTACAACAATTGGAAAATGAAATAGCTGGGATACAGGGCGAAATGGCCTACCCTTATCCCATAGGCAGAAATGCGCTCCCCCATTGCGATGTATTCCTAGAAAATGGATACACAAAAGAAGAAATGAAATTGGCGAGAGAACCACAAAAGATATTTAACGACAGATCCTTTTCCGTAACTGCCACAGCAGTAAGAATACCCACTTCAGGTGGACATTCTGAGTCCGTGAATGTGGAGTTTGAAAATGATTTTGATCTTTCTGAAGTTCGGAGAATATTAAGCGAAACCCCGGGGGTGGTCGTACAGGACAATACAGACACCAACACCTATCCAATGCCCATATACGCCCATGGGAAGGACGATGTTTTTGTTGGCCGAATCCGAAGGGACGAGACACAGCGAAATTCCTTGAATATGTGGATCGTAGCAGACAACCTCAGAAAGGGGGCTGCTACCAATGCCATCCAAATCGGGGAATACCTAATCGCAAACAAGTTGGTTTAGAAAGCTTCAAAAGCAAGAATTCACAAATAATGTTAAAACCTTTGGGATGATTTATTCTAAAGGTTTTTTATTGGTATTTTTAGCTGACCAAGCAACTAAAACTATGATAAAAACATTTGTATTCCTCGCAATGGCAACGCTCTTCGTTGCCTGTAAAACCACCCCTAAAAAAGAAAAGATTTCCGTGAATTACCCCACCACTAAAAAAGTAGACACCGCCAACACCTATTTCGGAACTGAGGTTAAAGACCCATACCGCTGGCTGGAGGATGATAGGAGTGCCGAAACCGAAGCCTGGGTAAAGGCCCAGAACATAACCACTTTTGGCTATTTGGAGAAAATACCTTTTCGACAAGATTTAAAAAATCGATTGGAAAAATTATGGAACTATGAAAAACTGGGATCCCCCTTCAATGAGGGAGATTATACGTATTTCTATAAAAATGACGGCCTGCAGAACCAATATGTAGTTTACCGGAAAAAAGGGGATGGGGAAGCCGAGATATTTTTGGATCCAAATACCTTTTCTGAGGATGCCACCACTTCTTTGGCGGGTTTAAGCTTTACAAAAGACGGCTCTTTGGCCGCATATTCCATTTCTGAAGGTGGTAGTGATTGGCGGAAGGTCATTATCATGAATGCAGTGACCCAAGAAATAGTTGGGGACACCCTGGTCGATATTAAATTTAGCGGGGTCTCTTGGAAAGGAAACGATGGGTTTTACTATTCCAGTTATGACAAACCCAAGGGCAGTGAACTCTCGGCCAAAACAGATCAGCACAAGCTCTATTACCATAAACTGGGAACCCCTCAAAAAAGCGATCAACTTGTTTACGGCGGTACCCCAGAGGAAAAGCACCGATATATCAGCGGTAGTGTAACAGAAGATCAACACTATTTGTTCATCTACCCAAGGACCTCTACTTCTGGAAACAAATTATTGATGAAGGACCTTACCAAGGCCAATAGCAAAATTATTGCCGTTCTGGATCATACGGACACCGACAGTTATGTGATAGAAAATGTGGGTTCTAAATTGTACATTATGACCAATATGGATGCGCCAAACCAAAAGATTGTTACGGTAGATGCGACCGACCCAATGCCCCGAAATTGGAAAGATTTTATACCGGAGACCGAAAACGTTCTTAGCCCAAGCACGGGAGGGGGCTATTTCTTCGCTGAATATATGGTTGATGCTATTTCCAAGGTTTACCAATACGACTACAATGGCAAAATGATCCGGGAAGTAAAACTTCCAGGACTTGGAAGTGCCAGTGGCTTTGGAGGCAAAAAAGAGGATAAGGAATTTTACTTTTCCTTTACCAATTACAATACCCCGGGATCATCGTATAAGTACAATGTGGAAACAGGTGAATACACACAGTACTGGAAACCAGAGATCGATTTTAATCCCAACGACTATGAATCCAAACAGGTGTTTTATACCTCTAAAGATGGCACCAAAGTACCCATGATCATCACCTATAAAAAGGGCTTGGAGCTCAATGGGAAAAACCCGACCATTTTATATGGATATGGAGGGTTTAATATTAGCCTTACCCCTTCCTTCAGCATTGTCAATGCCGTTTGGATGGAGCAAGGAGGCGTCTATGCCGTACCCAACCTTCGCGGTGGTGGGGAATACGGCAAAAAATGGCACGATGCCGGTATCAAGTCCAAAAAACAAAATGTCTTCGATGATTTTATAGCGGCGGCGGAATACCTCATAGAAAACAAATATACCTCTTCGGATTATTTGGCAATAAGGGGTGGTTCCAATGGTGGTTTGTTGGTAGGTGCTACCATGACCCAACGTCCAGATCTAATGAAAGTGGCCTTGCCCGCAGTTGGAGTTCTGGATATGTTGCGCTACCACACCTTTACCGCTGGAGCTGGTTGGGCCTATGATTATGGCACTTCTGAGGACAATAAAGAAATGTTTGAATATCTCAAAGGTTATTCCCCCGTGCACAACGTAAAAAAAGGTGTCTCCTATCCGGCGACCTTGGTCACTACCGGTGACCATGATGATAGAGTAGTACCTGCACACAGCTTTAAATTTGCTGCCGAATTACAGGAAAACCAAAGCGGGGACAATCCGACCCTAATTCGTATTGAAACGAATGCTGGACATGGAGCAGGCACCCCTGTGAGCAAGACCATAGAACAATATGCAGATATCTTTGGCTTTACCCTTTACAACATGGGTTTTGAAAAATTACCCAACCAGTCCGTATTAAAGGAGTTTAAAGATTAAAGACCTTTCATTAATTTTATAAAATCCGTTCCCCTAGGGAGCGGATTTTATATATCTATTTAATCATAACCCTTTTTTAGAGTAATTTTGTACCATGCTAAAAGTAAATTCCATCTCCTTTGGGTACACCGAAAAAGTGGTGTTGAAAGACCTAAACTTTACGGCCGAAAAAGGCGAGCACCTTTCTATTATTGGCGAGAGTGGGTGCGGAAAAAGCACCTTGCTGAAAATTATATATGGCTTATTACAACCTGACCATGGCACCATTACATGGAGCGATAAACAGATACTAGGACCCGATTTTAATCTGGTCCCTGGAGAAAAATACATGAAATACCTTTCACAGGATTTTGACCTGATGCCTTACACCACTGTTGAAGAGAATGTGAGCCAACACCTATCCGTTTTTTATCCTGA
>JBLGAT010000082.1:0-12277 GCA_047612485.1 Psychroserpens sp. | reverse complement strand
CTGGCGCTTACCGCAGTACCCAAAATACCAGAAAATGCACCGAACAAGGCGGCCAAAAACACCATCATCCCCAATTTATTTGTCCATTGACGGGCCGCTGCTGCAGGTGCCAACAACATGGCACTCATTAGGACAACGCCAACTGTTTGCAGACCTATAACAATGGCAAGAACGATAAGGGTAGTAATGAGCATATCCAAAATTTGGGTATTGAAACCCAGGGTTTTAGTATAATCCGAATCAAAATGAAGTAGTTTAAATTCCTTCCAAAAAACAACCAAGACCACAAGGCTAATTAACATCACGATGGTCATCAACCAAACATCACTCTCTACCAAAGTAGCTGCCTGACCAAAGAGGTATTTATCCAAACCTGCCTGTTGTGCATTGGGCATTTTTTGGACAAAAGTGAGCAGGAGAATTCCAAAACCAAAAAACAGGGATAGGATCAACCCCAAGGCTGTATCCGATTTCAAGTGGGTCTTTTTTACGATTCCCCGGATCCAAAAGGTACCTATCAAGCCACTGATCAATGCCCCGATTAAAAGCGTATTGCTATTTTTTGACCCAGTAATCAGAAAAGCAATTACAATTCCAGGAAGGGAAGCATGTGAAATGGCATCTCCCAATAGACTTTGCTTCCTCAAAACGGCAAAACTGCCCAGAAGACCACAAACCAAGCCTAGAACCGCCGTTCCCAAGGTAATGGTCCGCAAGGTGTAATCGCTTACTACCAGTGAAAAATACTCTTGTAGTGACATTTATCTACTTTAATTTTAGTTTAGCACGCTAACCTTATAATTGATACCGTATGTTTTTGTGAGGTTATCATCATTAAAAATATCCTTGACGGAACCGGTGGCAATTTTTTTAACGTTCAAAAAGGTGACCCAATCAAAATATTCCGGAACGGTCTGTAGATCATGGTGAACCACCACCACTGTTTTGCCTGATTTCCGCAATTCTTTCAGGATATTCACAATGGCGCGTTCCGTTGTGGCATCGACCCCTTGGAAAGGCTCGTCCATTAGGTATATACTTGCGTTCTGTACCAAGGCCCTAGCTAAGAAAATACGTTGCTGTTGACCACCGCTCAATTGGCTAATCTGCCTATTTTTAAATTCCAACATCCCCACTTTTTCCAATGCTTCCAGAGCTTCTTTTTTTTGTTTCTGCCCTGGTCTTTTTATCCATCCAAGACTCCCATAAGTGCCCATCAACACCACATCCAAGGCCGTGGTAGGGAAATCCCAATCCACACTCCCCTTTTGAGGTACGTAAGCCACCAAATGATATTGCTTTTTATAGGGCTCCCCAAACACCGTGACTGTCCCGGCAATAGGTTTGATAATTCCCAATATGGCCTTGATCAAGGTTGATTTTCCAGCACCATTTGGTCCTACGATGGCCATGAGCACCCCTTCCGGAATAGCAAGGTCAATATCCCACAATACCGGCTTATAATTATAAGCTACGGTAAGGTCATCTATTTGTATGGCAATTTTGTCGTTCATCTCCATGGTCTTCAATTAAGCATTATTTAAGGGCATTTACTATGGTATTCACATTGAATAGGAACATTCCAATATATGTCCCTTCAGGGGTGCCCTTGTTCCCAAGCGCATCGGAATATAAACTTCCACCTATGGCTACATCGTGTCCTTTGGACAAAACAGATGATTGCAAGGCCTCGATAGTTCTTCTTGGAACCGAAGATTCCACAAAAATGGCTTTAATATTCTTTTCGATAATAAAACTGGATAAATCCTGCACATCCTGAACACCTGCCTCCGTAGCCGTGGAGATTCCTTGTAGGCCAACAACCTCAAAGCCGTATGCAACCCCAAAATAATTAAAAGCATCATGGGCAGTAACCAGGATTCTTTTTTCAGCCGGTAAGGTTTCAATAATTTGTTTTACTTCCATTTCCAAGGCCTCCAATTTTTTAATATAGGCCGCACTGTTCTTGTCAAAAAGCACCGCATGCTCAGGATCCTGTTCCTTGAGCTTTTCAGCCGTGTAAAGCGTTATTTTCTTCCAAAAACCAATGTTAAACCAGATGTGGGGGTCATAGTTAGAGTCAAAAAATTCTGAACCAATAAGCTCGCTCCTATCTATGGCGTCGGCCACCGCAGCCGTCTTCTTACCCTGACTTTCCATTTTTTCAAATATCTCCACCAATTTTCCTTCGAGGTGAAGGCCTCCGTAAATGACCAAATCCGCATTAAACAACTTGCTCACATCACCTTCACTAGCCTTATACAAATGGGGGTCTACCCCACTTCCCATGAGTCCCTGGACTTGCACCACGTCTCCTCCGATATTTTGAACCATATCGGTGATCATAGTTGTAGTGGTTACTATTTTAAGTTTGCTGTTGGCGTCCTTTTCTGATTTGTTTTTGCATCCAACTATGGCCAACAACGCTATTACTATATACTTTTTCATATCCTTAATTTAATTTGGAACCCTAAAACTGATACCTGCACTTACTAAAATATCCTGATCATCTGTAATTCCTCTCCCTATTGTGGCATCCAACTGTATATTGGGTTGCAACAGATAGGTGACCCCAGTATCGAAAAAGTGGTTGGCTGTGGCGTTTTCCGGTAAATCCCCATAGAGTTCTGCATAAAATCCAAATTTATCCGTAATGCTATGGCCAAAGGCTAAGGTGTAGATGTATGCCAATTCAGGGGAATCATCGCCCCATTGAGCCCCTACATTATATGACAAGTTGGATTTTTCAGATAAGGTGTGCGAAAAAGCAAACCTAAAATCTGCCCCTGTGGTCTGAGGTTTAAAATCCTTGCTCGCGGTAAAGGGTAAAAATAAATGCCCTATCAAGCCAATTTCGGGTGCTCCATTTTTCTCTTCCGCAATCCCTACTTTAACTCCCAACAAAAGGGTCGAAAGACCGTTCAACTGACCATTGGTTCCAAGTCCGCCAATTTTAGTTTTTTGTGTCTCCAAGTCCCAGCCAACACGAAGTTCCAAATTATCCAAAAGACCGTATCGCAATAAGGTGGTGTTGTAAACCGTCCTTTCCAGTTTAACATTGTTATCCTCAAAGGATTCGTACAATCCCCCTGTTTCCACTTGTAAATACCCCTTGGGCACCAAGGTTGGAGCTTCCGTGGCATCTGGCCTATCCGTAACTATAGTGCCAGGACCGGGATTCTCTTGTTGGGCGTGCAAGATTAAAGTAGACCCCATCATGGACGTTAGAAAAATAATTGAAATTCCTATTTGTTGATTCCTTTTCATTATGTAATTTTAATATATAAATTAGAAGCTATTTGATTTGATATATGCTCCCGACGATCACCAATTTTGATATAAAAGGAACTATCGAATTCTTCTTTTTCCAAAATAGTGATCTCATCGCCAAGGGCAATTCTATTTTTATCCAAAAACTTTAGAAAAGCTGTGGAGGAGTCCTTTACACCCACACAAATTCCCTTTGATTCCACGGGTACCTCACTGAGCAGTTTGCGATCCCCATGTTTAAACGCCCCATTTTTATCGGGGATGGGATCCCCATGTGGATCATATTTTGGGTAATTCAATAAGGTATCCAGCTTGTCTATCAGCTTATCACTTTTAATGTGTTCCAGCTGCTCCGCCACCTCATGTACCTCATCCCATGAAAAATCGAGTTTCTCCACCAAGAAGACCTCCCAAAGGCGATGCTTTCTAATAATCCCCAAAGCGGTTTTTGTGCCGAAGTCGGTCAATGAAACACCTTGGTATTTCTTGTAGTTCAACAGCTCCTTTTCGGACAGTTTTTTGACCATATCCGTGACTGAGGAAGGTTTGGTTTCCATCTCCTCAGCTATGGCATTGGTAGAAACTTCCTCCGTACCTTTATTTCCCAAATGAAATATTGTCTTAATGTAGTTCTCTTCAGAACGGGTCATATCCTTTATAAGTTTAGGCAAAAATACATTTTTAGTTTTTAAAAATATATTTTTAGAGGTGTCTAAATTTAAATAACGCTAATTTTAACAAATTGATTATCAGCTGTCATGAATCCGCATCCAATAAATTATCCGCTTTCCTTACTCCTCTATCCCCTATAACTCAGATATATCAGACTTAGAACCTCTCAGAATATGATCCAAAATACCTTCCCTTGTAGTCTTAATAAAATCATAGTCCAGCGTTGCAAATAGACCTTTGCGCTTCCTCTTTAATTTGTATTTTTGAAGGAAATCAAACTCTTTCAATGGAAAGCAGTACATAAAGAATTCCATAGGTATGGATATAAAATACAATATGGATACATTCGACTATATCATAATTGGAGCCGGCGCTGGTGGATTCATGCTTGCCGAAGCCCTGGGGAAAGATGCTTTTTTTAAGGACAAATCCATCTTATTATTGGATAAGGACTCCAAGAACAAAAATGATAGAACATGGTGTTTTTGGGAGAATGGCAAAGGGGACTTTGATGCAATTCTCCATAAAACATGGAGCAACATATATTTTGGTGGCACTACCTTCAATGCAAAATTGAAAATAGCCCCGTATTCATATAAAATGGTCAGGGGCATTGACTTTTATTCCTTCTACAAAAATAAGATAGCCTCTTATCCCAATATCACTTTTAAAACTGATACTGTATTGAATATTGAGGATTCGGATCTGGAAGTTTTGGTTAAAACAGAAAATGCCAGGTATACGGCAAAAAAAGTATTTAATAGTATCTTGGACTATAAGGTATTAAAGAACCAGACCAAATACCCTTTATTACAGCAGCACTTTATTGGATGGTTCGTTAAAACGGAAAAACCCGTTTTTGATATGGACCAAGCTACCTTTATGGATTTTTCCATTCCCCAAAAAGGAAATACTCGCTTCATGTATGTGCTTCCCTTTTCGGAGACAGAAGCCTTGGTAGAATACACCCTATTTTCCGAAAACCTGCTACCAGAAGCCGAATACGAAGATGCTATTGCCTCCTATTTAGGAGAACAATTACAATGCGATGCGTATGTGATCTTGGAAAAGGAAAAGGGCAATATACCAATGACCTGTTTCGATTTTAATATCTTCAACAGCAAAAACCTACTGCACATTGGTATGGCTGGTGGATGGGCAAAACCCAGTTCCGGATATACTTTTAGGTACGCTTGGAAAAAGACGAAACTCTTGGTTTCTTACTTGAAGAAAGACGGACCACTACACAAGTTCTCCAAGAAGGACCGATTTTGGTACTATGACCTACTCTTGTTGGATATTCTACATAAGGACAATGGGAAAGGGGAGTTAATTTTTGGACAGCTATTTAAAAATAGGTCTCCGCAGCTTATTTTCAAATTTCTGGACGAAGAGACCAATATATGGGAAGACCTCAAAATTATTACGGCTTGCCCCATTTATGACTTTACGAAAGCCCTTTTGCGAAGGCTGTTCTTAAAGAAGCAAAACTAATACATGAGGATAGAATGATACAAACGCGTTTAGGAAATTCATCTAATATCAGCGGGGTCCTAAAACTTCAGGAACAGAATCTCTACAAAAATTTGTCAGAAGAAGAATTGAAAAATGGGTTTGTGACCACGCCTTTTTCACGACAACAAATTGAGGAAATCCTTGATCAAAAAGGGTTATTTGTATGCCTTAATGAACAACAAACCGTGATTGCCTATGTTTTTGCAGGGAGTTGGGATTATTTTGCACAATGGGAAATATTTAATATAATGACCTCAAGATTTCCAGAACTTTCCTTTGACAAGGTTGCAATCACCACAACAAACAGTTTTCAATACGGTCCCATTTGCATCCATAAAAACTACCGTGGTCAAGGAATTATCAATAGCATATTTGAAGCAATGCGTCTTGTATTTGTTGACAAATACCCTATCAGTATTACTTTTATAAATAAAATAAACTTAATTTCTACACGAGCCCATACTCAAAAATTGGGGTGGCAGGTGATAGACGAATTTGAATTCAACAACAATACCTATATCGCTTTAGCTTTTGACATGACCAAAAGTGTCCTTAAAAAGGATTAATGCACTAAGATATAAAGGTAGCCCTAAACTTTACGCTTCATGAGGCTCTCCCCAAAACGTTGCAGGATTTCTTTCTTATCTGGAGAAATATCCAGTTTATCCAATACGTCAAAGGCATTATTGGTGTATTTTTCAATTTCATCCCTGGTCTGTTGTGCCGCGGTACTCTCAATAAAAACATCCTTGACCGTATTGATTTTTGCTGTAGCATCCTTTGGCTTAATTGAAAACAAATGCGACAATTCTTGGGCTTGCAGTGGTGTCGCCATCTCTACCGACTTGAGGTATAAAAATGTTTTTTTGTTCTCTATAATATCACCCCCTACCTGTTTGCCAAAAGTTTCAGGGTCACCAAAAACATCTAGATAATCATCTTGTAGCTGAAAGGCAATTCCCAAATATCTCCCGAATTCGTATATGGCATGTTGGGAAGTTGCCGAAGCTCCTGCAATAATAGCACCCATTTTCATGGCTGCAGCTACCAATACCGCAGTCTTATACTCTATCATCTTAATATATTCAGGGATAGTAACATCTTCCCTATTCTCAAAATCAACATCATATTGTTGTCCTTCACACACCTCCAACGCAGTTTTGCTGAACAGTTTTAAAAGATCCTTATAGACCTGTCCTTCATAGCGTTCAAAATATTGAATGGCACTGATGAGCATGGCATCTCCTGAAAGAATACCAGTGTTGATGTCCCATTTCTCATGTACGGTAACCTTTCCCCTACGCAGGGGGGCATCGTCCATAATGTCATCATGTACCAATGAAAAATTATGGAAAACTTCCACTGCCAATGCCGCATCCATGGCTTCCCTATAGTCCTTGCCAAAAATATCTGTAGTCATCAGGGTCAATATGGGTCGCAAACGCTTCCCACCCAAACCTAAAATATAACTGATGGGGGCATATAAATTCTCTGGCTCTCTGGTAGTGGTTTTTGCCTCTAAATAATTGATGAATTCTGAACGGTACTGATCTATGGTGAGCATTAATGCAATTTTTGTCCAAAAATACACCAAAACAATAAATCATCACATACTCTTAGGCGATTAAGAACATTTCACTTACCCCAGTTTTTGGTTAATTACAGATAAACTTTGGAAACTTATTTTGTTTTTAAAGTTTCCAGAAGTATCTTTGCGGCGAATTATGAGAGAAACCATCATAGAAAAATCGTCTGAATTATTCTTGAAACTAGGATTCAAGAGCATCACCATGGATGACATTGCCAACGAAATGGGCATATCCAAGAAGACCATTTATATCCATTTCAATACTAAAACGAGCCTGGTAGAGGAATGTACCATGTACATCTTCCATAAGATCGTTGAAAATATCAGCTGCATCAGGGACCTTAAAAAAAACCCGATCGAAGAACTATACGAGATCAAAAAAATGGTCATGGTGCATTTGCACGATGAAAAAGGCTCCACAGAATATCAGTTACAGAAATACTACCCCAAAATTTTTATTGCCCTTAGAAAAAAGCAATTCCAAATTATGGAAGATTGTATCGTTGATAATATAAAGAAAGGGGTCGGGGAAGGAATTTACCGTGAAAATATAAACGTTGACTTTATAGGTAGAATATATTTCTCCGGTGTTACCAGTCTAAAAGACCACGACATATTTCCGGAAGACCAATTTCCAATTAACCTTCTAATGGATGATTTCTTGGAATACCATCTCCGAGGGATTGTCACCCCTAAGGGAAGAAAAATATTAAATGCAATAATTAATTCAATTCACGAATAAATGAAACAGTTTTTATTAACCGTCTTAACCCTAATCATCAGCATCTCTGGCTTGTCCCAAGAGCAAGAGATACCAAGCTTCACCCTTGAGGAGGCCGTGGTCTATGCCTTGGAGAATAATTATAAGGCCATTAATGCGAGCAAGGATATCATTGATGCCCAAAAACAAAAATGGGAAACCATTGCAGGGGGCCTACCACAGATAGAAGGGGAAGTGAGCTATCAAAATCAATTGAAGCAACCGGTATCCCTTATCCCTGCAGAATTTTTTGGCGGAGAACCAGGGACATTTGCCCCCATCATCTTTGGCCAACAACAAACGGCCAGTGCTACGGCCACGTTAAAACAGCAAATTTTTGATGGTTCCTATATCGTTGGTGTACAGGCCTCAAAAGCATTTGTCAGTTACAGTGCCAACAACAAGGAAAAAACGGATCTTGAAGTCCGTAAAGCCGTGGTAGAGGCCTATGGCAATGTACTTCTTGCCAAAGAAAGCGTTGCAATTTTCCAAAAAAACAGGGAAACCCTGAACAAAAACCTATATGAGACCAAAAAAATATATGAAAATGGGTTGGGAGACGAAGAAAGCGTGGACCAATTACAGATCACACTTTCGTCCGTTGAGAACCAATTGCGTAATGCACAACGTCTAGAAAAGCTGACCCTTCAAATGTTAAACTTAGTCATGGGTCTGGACATAACAACACCTACCGTTTTAAAAGAAGATCTCGATACCCTTTCCCAAAAAGAAATGGACCTAAGGTTGTTGGACCAAGAGTTGACGATGGAAAACAACGTGGATTACAAATTGTCCTATAATCTTAACGAACAACGTTTCTTTGAACTAAAGTTGGCAAAAAGTAAGGCCCTGCCAACTTTGAATGCTTTTTTGAACTACGGTTCCACAGCATTTAGCCAAAATTTCGATTTTTTTAATGGAGATCAACAATGGTTCGATTCATCCATACTTGGGTTTGATCTTAGCATTCCCATTTTCAGCTCCTTTAAAAGAAGTGCAACAACCGCCCGGGCCAAAATTGCCTTTGAAAAAGCCAAGACCCAGTTGGAGGAGGCTAAAGAAAATATCCGCCTGCAATTGGAAAGTGCCAAGAGCGAATACCTATTCTCCATCGAACAATATGACACATCCAAAGCCAACCTAGCCCTTGCGGAGCGCATAGAACATAAGAACCAGATCAAATACTTTGAAGGGCTGGCCTCGAGCTTTGAACTTAGGCAGGCACAAACCCAATTGTACACTGCACAGCAAGAATACCTTCAATCCATGGTAGGGGTCATCAACAAGAAAACCGAACTGGAAACCATAATCAATAACTAAGAGCACAATCAAAAAATAGCCATCTTATAATACAATTCAAATGAAAAAAATCTATTACATCTTTGTAACCGCCATTATTCTTGCCGCTTGCGGTAATAATGGACAACAGACCGTGGACAGCCTTATAGAAGCTGGTGATGTTGACGCCCTAAGAGCCAAAAAGAACGAACTTTCTGAGCAACTAAAAACTACGGATAGAGAAATAAAACTTCTTGATTCTGCAATTTCAACTTACAATTTGGACGAAAAGCTACCATTGGTCACCACCGTTAAAGCAGCGGAACAAAAATTTGACCACTTTTTGGAATTACAAGGAGACGTAATGACCAAACAAAATGTATTGATCTATCCGGAAATGGCTGGGACGTTGCAAAGGGTATATGTACAAGAAGGACAGCAGGTAAGTAAAGGTCAGCTTTTGGCCACTATAGATGATGGGGGTTTGGGAAGCCAATTAGAGCAACTTAAAACACAGGCTGAATTGGCAAGAACAACCTTTGAACGTCAAAAGCGCTTATGGGAGCAAAAAATAGGCTCTGAAATACAATATCTTCAAGCCAAATCCAGCTACGAGACACAGCAAAACGCCGTGAAGCAATTTCAAGGCCAGTTGGAAAAATCCTCAATTAGAGCTCCCTTCTCTGGAATCATAGACAATGTGATCAAAGACCAAGGAACCGTGGTTTCTCCGGGACCGGGATCCGAAGTATTCCGAATCGTAAACCTTTCAGATATGTATATCGATGTTGAAGTTCCAGAAACATATTTAGGTAGTGTTACCAAAGGGAAAGAGGCTAAAGTATTCTTTCCTGTTCTTGGGGATAGCGCTATCACCAAAATTCGCCAGACTGGAAATTTCATCAATCCTAGCAACCGATCCTTTAGTGTGGAGATTCCCGTACCCAACAAAAATGGGAATATTAAACCTAATCTAACGGCCAAGGTACGTATCAACGACTACACCAGTGAAAAAGCCATTTTGATACCACAGAGCATTGTTTCGGAAAATGCCGAAGGTGAGCAATATGCCTATATAGCCATAGAGCCAAATGCGGATAATGAGGCCATAGTCAAGAAAATAATTATTACTACCGGGAAGACCCAAGGCGCCCTGATAGAAGTGCTCTCTGGAATAGTAGACGGAAACCAGGTGATCAAAGAAGGGGCGAGAAGCGTTAAAGATGGTCAAAAAGTAAAAATCATAAACTAAGTGTCCATGAGCAAGCAGAAAAAAAACGCTGATAAGGAATTTGGATTATCGTCATGGGCCATTGATAACCCGAGTGTAATCTATGTTATGATCGGACTCTTTCTATGGATAGGGCTATCATCATATTTTGCAATGCCCAGGGAGGATTTTCCGGAAATCAAGGAAACCAAGATCTATATAAGTACGCTATACCCAGGCAATACCGCCGAAGACATTGAGCGTCTGATAACCGATCCTTTAGAGGACAAATTAAAGAACGTAAGTAATTTGGCGGAAATAACCTCCACCTCACAGGAAGATTATTCCATTATAACCGTAGAGTTCGATGAAGAGATTACGGTAGAAGCTGCAAAGCAGAAAATAAAAGATGAAGTAGACAGCGAAAAATCCACGGACGACTGGCCTATTTTCAACAATGCCAAGGTAGACCCCAATGTGTTTGACCTTAACTTTTCAGAACAGGTTCCCATAATGAACATTAACTTTACTGGGGATTATCCTGTTGAAAAGTTGAAAGAATTTGCTGAACATATGCGGGATGAAATTGAAGACTTGCCGGAAATAAAGCAAGTGGATATAAGGGGTGCTCAGGACAAAGAGGTTGAAATTGCAGTGGATGTCTATAAAATGATGGCTGCCAAGGTTAGTTTTGATGATGTTTTGAGTGCCATCAGAAATGGTAACGTAACCATGTCTGCCGGCAATTTAAAGACCAGCGGCCAAAGACGAACCATTAGAATATTGGGAGAGATTGAGGACCCAAAGGAGTTGAATGATTTCGTAGTGAAATCTGAAAATGGCAATGCCGTCTACCTCAAGGACATTGCACAAGTCATCTTTTCAGAAGAGGAACAGACCACCTTTGCCCGTGAATTTGGTGAAAGTGTGGTGATGTTGGATGTGAAAAAACGGTCAGGTAAAAATATGATCGATGCCTCGGATAAAATTAAGGCAATGGTCAAAGAGGCCAAAGCGAACTACTACCCTCCAGATTTAGACATTTCAATCGCAAATGATTCTTCAGGCAGGACCTTGAACCAAGTAGATGACCTGGTCAACAACATCATTTTCGGAATTATTCTGGTGGTCACCGTCCTTATGTTCTTTCTAGGATTCAGAAATGCACTCTTTGTAGGTTTTGCTATCCCAATGTCCATGTTTATGTCGTTCATGATCCTATCATGGCTGGGATACACCTTAAATACTATGATCTTATTTGGAATGATCATGGGCTTGGGAATGTTGGTGGATAACGGTATTGTTGTTGTAGAAAATGTCTATCGACTCATGGATGAGGGAATGCCTCGTATCGAGGCCGCCAAAAAAGGGATCGGAGAAATAGCATTTCCAATTATTATATCTACCGCTACTACGGTAGCTGCTTTTGTTCCATTGGGATTATGGCCCGGTATTTTTGGACAATTCATGATCTACTTCCCAATTACCCTCTCGGTGGTACTAGGATCTTCCCTGTTTGTGGCCATATTTATGAATTCCATGTTGGTGTCCAATTTTATGGATATAGGGGAAAAGGAACTGACCTTAAAACAATTGATCCGTCTAAGTATCATCATGGGTGGTCTTGGGATTTTTATTCTGCTGTTCGGTGGAACAGTAAGAGGATTGGGTTCTGTTTTGATCATTACCGCTGCCATGTTCTGGATTTATAAATATTTTCTAAAAAAGTGGGCGATTAGTTTTCAAAAGAATGCCATGGTCCGTTTTGAAAATTGGTACGAAAGAAGATTGATACATGCCCTTAGGGGAAATAATGTCTATTGGTATTTTGGCATGACCGTAGTAATGCTAATAAGCGCATTTATGCTTTTTGGGGTCTCCATTTCCACCCAAAGGACCAAAATAGAGTTTTTTCCGGATAACGTCCCCAACGAGGTATATGTGTATATAGAATATCCTCAAGGAACTTCCATTGAAAAAACCA
>JBLGAT010000081.1:0-12581 GCA_047612485.1 Psychroserpens sp. | reverse complement strand
CTCTGCTCAGAATACTACCATGATGTCCTTTTGCTCCTATGAGTTTGGTAAACAACTGTAAGATCCATAACAACCCCGTCCATTTAAGGCCTAATACCATCACTTTCAAAGTTTTCGCACAGAAATTCGCCAATTTCTTCCAATAAGTAGCACCTATGGTTTTAGGAATAATTTCTGAGGCTACTAATATGAGAATTGTCATGATGGTGGAAACGACTCCAACCATAGCTTCTTCTGTAAAGGGAATTCCAAAAAGACTTTTTTGACTGCTTCCATAAAGTTCCACATAAGCCACTTTGGCCTGAACCCCCACTAAGATAGCCCCAACGGTATGTGCAATGGTGTTCAAGGTCAGAATGGCTATTAATGGTTGGTCCACATCTTTTTTAAGCTCCTCTAAGGTAGCAGCAAATTTTTTTCCTTCCTTCTTTTTTACATTTATAAATGTTGGAGTAATGCTTAAAAGTACCGCCTCCAAGATGGAACATATAAATGATACAAGGATGGATATAATGGCAATGAAAATAAGTAAGCCCATATGTTTTTCTAAAATTCTAAGGTAAGCATAAAATGAAAAAGAGAACACCCCTTACCAATTAGTTTGTGTGATTTATTTAAAATTAAATACACTTTTGAATTATTTTAAGAGGTGGTAATTTCGTAAAATATGTGATTTAAAAATGGTAAAAAATAAGATAGTAATAATAGGTTATACCTATAAGTTTATTATACCAATAATTATATTATATTTTAAATATTCGTGATTTATATACTTAAACTAAAGTTAGCTTATTTGCATGTAACTAATTAATATTCATTTAATAATGTAATAATACAATTCATAAGATAAAGAGTTTAAGATAGATACTAAGGAACAGATATCAGGTAGTAAATTAACTTTATCTATTCGAATATCTAGATATTACCAGCCCGTATATTTAGGAGGTTCAACGTTATTGAGATTGAGGTATACGATCAATTGACCTCTGTGATGGGTCACATGATCCTGTAATAAGTTCAACATTTGAAACTTTGTCTTTTCACCGGCAAAGAAATCTACTTTAGTTTTTAGGTCTTCAGGATACGTGTTCAATACAGCTTCGTTAATACGGTCAAAAGCATCTTTTAGATTGGCTATGGTTTGTGATTTAATATTAGTTTTTATAGCTGTGGATCCTTCTTCCTTATCAAAATAGGTTGTTCCTAGCCATTCCATATTCTGTTGTATATGTTGCAACTGTGCTAAGAAGGTCATTTCCCTATCAGTAGGTTTGTAATCATATTTTTCAAGAGGCATGGCTTCGGCTATTTTCAATAGATAGGTTTTGGAGTTCTCCCATTTTTCTAGAAATGTTGGAATGGTCTGGTCTTGGGAATGCACGTGGCTTGCAAATAAAAAGATGAGTATAAATTTGAAGATCTTCATAAGAGGCTGTTAGATATAGTTTTAATGTTTTTAGGCACAAATACCGATGCCCGTCTTGTGGTGCTAGCTCATTAATTTAACTGCATCTTTTGCGAAATAGCTGGCTATGATGTTTGCCCCGGCCCTTTTAATGGCCAATAATTGTTCCATCATGACGGCATCATGATCTAGCCATCCTTTCTCCGCTGCTGCCTTTACCATGGCGTACTCTCCGGATACCTGATAGACGGCTACTGGAACATCAACGACATTTTTTATTTCCCGCACAATATCCAAATAACATAAGCCTGGTTTTATCATTACAATATCTGCCCCCTCATCAATATCCATTTTCGTTTCCTTGATGGCTTCAAAACGATTGGCAGGGTCCATTTGGTAGGTTTTCTTGTCGCCAAACCCTGGTGCTGAATCCAAGGCGTCTCTAAAGGGCCCATAAAATGCACTGGCGTATTTGGCACTATAACTCATGATACCCGTATTTACAAAGCCCTCTTCTTCCAAGGCTTCGCGTATGGTCAAGATTCTGCCGTCCATCATATCACTTGGTGCAACAAAATCAGCTCCTGCAAAGGCATGGGAAACACTCATTTCGGCCAACACCTCCGATGATTCATCATTGATGATCTGTCCATCTTTTACAATTCCATCGTGACCGTAGGAAGAATAGGGGTCCAGGGCCACGTCCGTCATCACTAGCATCTCCGGACAGGCATTTTTAATGGTCTTTATGGCCCGTTGCATCAAGCCATCGGGATTCAGTGCTTCAGTCCCCTTGTTGTCCTTTAGATTGTCGGGAACCTTTACAAAGAGTAATACCGCCCCCAAGCCCATATTCCATAGTTGTTTTACTTCCTTTTCCAAATTATCCAAACTGAACCTAAAGTAGTTCGGCATAGAGGGGATTTCCTCCTTCACTCCTTTGCCTTCTACCACAAAAAGAGGAACAAGAAAATCACTGGGGGTTATAATATTTTCACGGACCAACGTTCGTATGGATTCATTGGTGCGGAGTCTTCTATTACGTCTTAATGGGTACATATTTTATGTTGATTTTAGAACAGCAAAGATAAAAGAACGCTAAATATTTTTAATGGTGTCTTTCCTTGATGTTGATTAATACGATTTCTGTTATTCCTCTGCGATGCCTGTATACATCCAACAATCATTCTCACGTTCAAAAGCTGATTTTTCATGGAGCACCTCTACTTTGCCATCTTTGTAAAAATAGGCATTGAAGGTAACCGTTCCTAGAGTATCCTTTCGAGTGCCAAGGGTTGTTTCCAGTATTTCCAATCTTATCCAGTTCACTGATTTTGCCCAATTTACAATAGCCTTCTTCTCTTTAAAAGGTCGGGTAGTAGAATGATGGCTTGCCATCAAGTAATCCCCATTGGCCAATACAAAGGCTGTATATCTAGACCGCATCAATTGCTCAGCAGTAACTACATCTGAAATGTTTTGATGCCCAATTTCACAACAATCGGTATATTTTTTATCGTTTCCACAAGGACAGTACATATATCACAGTGATTAAACCCAGTTTTTGGGTGATTTTAAAACTTCAAGTAAACGCTCTTCTTCACTTTCTTTTTCTGGGTGGTGGTCATATACCCATTGCACATGTGGCGGAAGGCTCATTAAAATACTTTCAATGCGACCATTGGTCTTTAATCCGAATAAAGTGCCCTTGTCATGGACCAAATTGAATTCCACATAGCGGCCGCGTCTTATTTCCTGCCAATTTCTTTGCTCTTTGGTATAGGGGAGAACTTTTCGTTTTAGAACAATCGGCACATAAGCTTCTAAAAAGCTATTTCCCACTTCCGTGACAAAATTGTACCAGTCTTCCATACCCATTTCTTCCGTGACTTTGCAATAATCGAAAAAGAGTCCGCCAACACCTCTAGCCTCGCCCCTATGGGTGTTCCAGAAGTACTCGTCGCACTTTTTCTTATAGGTTTCATGGAATGTCGGATGATGGGCATCACAAGCCCTTTTGCAAATGGCGTGGAAATGAATGGCATCCTCATCAAATAAATAATAAGGGGTAAGATCTTGGCCTCCACCGAACCATTGGTCAACTATATTGCCTCCCTTGTCGTACATTTCAAAATATCGCCAATTCGCATGCACCGTGGGGACCATTGGATTTTTTGGATGTAGGACCAAACTCAGGCCACAGGCAAAGAAATTAGCATCTTTCACACCAAAATAATCTTGCATGGTTTTGGGAAGTTCTCCCTGCACCCCTGAAATATTTACACCACCTTTTTCAAAGACATTGCCTTCTTCTATAACCCTTGTGCGACCCCCGCCACCTTCGGGTCGTTCCCAGACATCCTCCTTAAAAGAGGCCAAACCATCTACTTCTGCTAGTTTTGAAGTAATGGTGTCTTGAAGTTGAAGTATATAGGCGTAAAATTTATCCTTCATTTTTTAATCAGTTATATGAACAAGATGATCGGTATAATTTTTCAAATCCTCGATGTTGCTTATCTTTGTTGAATGAGGAACCAACTCCATTAAATGGGCAATTCCTTCTTCTATTGATCTATCATTGTGAAATCTGAATAGATTTCTTCCCACTTGGTTATTATGAAGGTCCATAGCCCTAGCCAGATCCTTATTTGGTGAAAAATTTTCATGCCAGTTGGTAATCAACTCAGCCCATTGAATGGCTTTATGCACTTCCTTGGTCCATTCCTCGCATTCTATAATTATTAAATAGTTCCAAAGAGCATGTCTAAAGGCATTGGACGCATTGTTTTTATGATGTCCCCTGCCAAAATATTGGTTAGAGAGACGTATACATTTTAATGTTGCATTAATGGTAGGGTATGCAAATAAGGGAAAACGTAAGAGCAGCCTAAAAAGGCTCCATATATCCTTGGGTTTTACAAGTTTTAATATTCCCCATATATTCATTAAACCCTATATTCCTTTACGGCATCCACAAAGGCCTTGGCATTTTCCAATGGGATGTTGGGTAAAATCCCATGACCAAGATTGGCGATATATCTATCCTTGCCAAATTCATCGATCATTTGTGTCACCATCTTTTTAATGTCCGCTGGAGGCGAGAACAGCCTTGAAGGATCAAAATTTCCTTGAAGCGTTATTTTTCCACCACTCAGGTAACGTGCATTTTGTGGGGAACAGGTCCAATCTACGCCTAAAGCTGCGGCACCAGAATTGGCCATTCCCTTTAGGGCAAACCAGCATCCTTTTCCAAAAGCAATGACAGGAATTTCATCTTTTAGGGCATCAATGATCTGCTGTATGTACTGCCATGAAAACTCTTGGTAATCTGTAGGTGATAACATCCCTCCCCAGGAGTCGAATACCTGTACCGCATTAACACCTGCGGCTACCTTAGCCTTTAGATAGGCAATGGTAGTATCCGTAATTTTTTGCAAAAGGGCATGGGCCACAACCGGTTGTGTGAAACAAAGCTCTTTGGCCTTATCAAAATTCTTGCTTCCCTGTCCTTGGACACAATAACAAAGGATGGTCCATGGCGATCCAGCAAAACCTATCAAAGGGATTTCATCGTTCAGTTTTTCCTTGGTCATTTTAATGGCTTCCATCACATAACCCAAAGAATCTTGGATGTCCGGGACTATAACCCGATCCAAATCTTTTTGGGAACGGATGGGATTTGGTAAATATGGCCCAAAATTTGGCTTCATCTCCACATCAATGTTCATGGCCTGCGGGATTACCAAGATATCCGAAAAAAGAATGGCGGCGTCCATACCATACCTGCGGATAGGTTGAACCGTAATCTCCGAGGCCAATTCGGGCGTTTCGCAACGGGTGAAGAAATCATATTTATCTTTCAGGGCCATAAATTCAGGTAAGTATCGCCCAGCTTGGCGCATCATCCAAACCGGAGGTCTTTCTACCGTTTCTCCTTTTAAAGCTCTTAAGAATAAGTCGTTTTTAATGCTCATATATATTTGTTGTAGCCCTAAGCGCTCTCTAAGGGCTTGTTATTAAATGTTTTTATTACCTGTATCAATACGTTCTCTACGGTCGGTTTATTGGCGATGACAATATTGTCGCTTAATGGTTTTATCGCTGCTGCCGTTGTGGTGCCTATGCAGAATGCTGTACAGTTGCCCAAAGTATTAGAATTGGTATAACTTTCAACCCCGGTCGGACTAAAAAATAGGACCCCATCAAAATGGCGGTCAAATACTTTAGGATATAGTTGGGTGGCATAGACCGTTATTTCTTTAAAATTGATGTTGTTCTCTTGCAAACGATCGGGGAGTTCATCGCGTCTGAGATTACCGCATAAGAACAAAAAATATTCATTTTTGTAGTTTTTTATTATGATATCGGCCAAATCTGCACCATAATTGGCCAGTTCTTCCACTTTTAAGTTATTTTCTTCCAATAGGGAAGCAGTCTTTTCGCCAACGCAAAAGCAGCTAAATTGACTTTTTTCCACACTTTTCTGATGCTCTAGATTTTGTAGAAAGGCGGAAACAGCATTCTGACTGGTAAAAATGAGGTTTTGGATATCACCATCCATGGCAAAAGGGATGTGTTGAATTTTTATGGCGTCATACGAGACCACGGCAATCCCTGCGTTCAGCAGACGCTCCTTTTGTGCAAGGGACAGGATTTTTGTGGAAAGTATTGTTTTCATAGGTGCATCTACGTGCCTATTTCCCTCGGAAAGGAAACTGTTAGTTTTTCATTTCTTTCTTTATGGAAGCCATAAGTTCGGCTCCACCATGTTGTAAAATTTCCTGGGCGCAGCTTTTACCAAAATCAGTAGCTTGCACAGTTGGGATGCTTTTCTTGACCTCTAATTTTTTGGTGCCGTCCAAAGAAAAAAGCACGCCTTTAAAGTTTAACACATCATCTTTTATGGTCGCTAAAGCACCAATGGGTGCAGTACAGCCACCTTCCAACGTTCTTAAAAAATCCCTTTCGACAGTGGTACAGATTTCTGTTTCCGAATGGTTCAATTTGGCCAAGGCTTCCCTACAAAAGGAATCTTTTTCCATGGCGGCAACCACCATGGCTCCTTGTGCCGGGGCGGGGACCATCCAATCCAATTTCCAAAAATGTGTTGGTAATAGGTTGATGCGTTCTAATCCTGCCGCAGCAAAAATAGCACCGTTCCAGGCACTGCCCTGTAGTTTTTGTAAACGGGTATTCACATTGCCCCTAAGGTCTACAACATTATGGGATGGGTATCTATTGAGCCATTGCGCCTTGCGTCTTAAGCTACCTGTTGCAATGGTCCCCGTTGTCTCTAAAAAGCCGAGTCCTTTGTGCGCTAAAACATCCTCTGTTCGGGCACGTTCCAAAACGGCTGCTTGTACCATACCCTTGGGTAAGGCCGTAGGTACGTCCTTCATGGAGTGAACGGCTATATCTATTGTGGCATTGATCATGGCAAGGTCCAGTGTCTTGGTAAAAATTCCGGTGATTCCAAGTTCGTACAGTGGTTTGTCCAAAATTATGTCACCTTGTGATTTTACGGGAAGGAGCATGGATTCGTATCCTAAAGCGGTAAGTTTGTCTTTAACGGTATTTGCCTGCCATAGTGCCAATTCACTATCGCGCGTTCCAATGCGAATCACTTTGTTCATTTGGATTCTACTTCTAATTGAAATACTTTTTTAATCAGATCAAGGCTGATATCCGCATCTGTATCGTCACCTTTAAGGTGATTGGCGAAATGGGTAGTAATTTTTTGGATGAAACGATCCGAAATGATCTCGGCCTGCATGGAATTGAAATCGGACAGTTTTTTGCTCTGGAAATCCAGTTCTTCTTCCTTCATTGTCTTCAATTTCTTTTTCAGGGCCTTGATGACCGGAGCGAATTTTCTCGTTTCCAACCATTTGATGAATTCGTTCTTGGTCTCCTCTATAATAACTTCCGCCTGGGGGATGAACTGTTTTCTTCTTTCCAAGGTCTTATCGGTCATTTGTGATAGGTCATCCAAATGAACCACGGTGACATTGTCCATATTGGCCACATCATCGGAGACGTTCTTGGGGATGGAAAGGTCCAAGATCAACAACGGTTTTTTAGTGTAAATGAGTTCTTTGGAAATGGTGGGCGTTTGTGCTCCCGTGGCTACGACAAGTATATCCGTATTGCGGATCTCTGTCTGTAAATCCCCATAATCCTTTACCAATAAATTGAACTTGCCGGCAATCTTTTCGGCCTTGTCCTTGGTACGGTTGATTAGTGTGATATGCGAATTCTTGGTGTGTTTTATTAAATTTTCACAGGTATTACGCCCTATTTTCCCTGTTCCAAAAAGAAGAATGTTCTTTTCGGAAACATTGGGCACATTGTTCATAATGTACTGTACAGAAGCAAAGGCAACGGAAGTTGCCCCTGAGGAAATCTCAGTTTCGTTCTTGATGCGCTTACTGGCCTGAATAACCGAATTGCACAAACGTTCCAAAAATGGATTTGCAATCTCTAAGCGTTTAGAGCGGGTAAAGCTTTGTTTTAACTGGGCGATAATCTCAAAGTCGCCCAAGATCTGACTATCTAAGCCCGTGCCCATGCGGAACAAATGGCCAATGGCATCATTGTTCTTGTACACATAGGCCACTTCCTGGAACTCTTCCACGGTACCATTGGTATTATCGCAAAGTAATTTGATCAATTGAAAAGGGTGCTGGGCAAAACCGTGCAGTTCCGTACGGTTACAAGTGGACGTCACCAAGAGACCATCAATGTCCTGGTCCTTGGCCTGCCGCAACAGATTCTCCATGCTTTCCTCTTCCAAACTAAACTTTCCGCGGACCTCGGCATCTGCCTTTTTGTAGTTTAGGCCTATGGTATAAAAAGAGTTATGTTTGGAAATATGGTAATTCTTCATACAATCCTTTCAATCGACCACAAAAATAAATTCATAAAGGCGATAAAAGTAACGCTGTAGGAACAATAAGTATCGATTCAAGTTTTTTAACGTCATTTTTAGGACATATTCGCGCATATGCGCTATTTTTGTTGGGGTTAGGAGGATACTACTAAAATTAATTTAGAACGTTTCTAAATAGATTAATCTCATAGAAAAAGGAGTATGGAAACAAAAAATATCGCTGAAGGTTCTTTTGAGGAAGTTTTTATTGAAGATGGATTTTATGTGCTTAAAATACAAAACGATGCCCCTCAAATACAAAAGGTTACACGCCAAATTGATAGCTCTTTTATCCAGTTTCATTTTTGTTTGAAAGGGGGAGCCAAATTTATTTTTAATGATGGGCGCTATGCCCTTGAGGTATCCGAAGAAAACTCCTTATTGTTGTACAATACACAGATGGACCTGCCCCTGAACCTGGAGCTCAACCCCAATTCCTGGTTGGTTTCCGTGGTAATGACCATACGGAAATTCCATTCCCTTTTTTCCAAGGAGGCCAATTATATCCCGTTCTTGAGTGCGGAGAACAAAGATAAAAAGTATTACACCCAAGAGGGGGTCACCCCGGCAATTGCCGTTATCCTAAGCCAGGTGATGAACTACCATTTGCACCCTTCCATAAAAGAGTTGTACATCAAAGGAAAAATATATGAACTCATCGCCCTATATTTTAACCGGAGCGAAGATGCCGATGTGGAGCAATGCCCGTTCTTGGTAGATGAGGACAATATCAAACGCATTCGCAGGGCCAAGGAGATCATGATTTCCAGAATGGCGGAACCGCCAACCTTGGCACAACTATCCGAGGAAATTGGGTTGAGCCTAAAAAAATTAAAAGAAGGCTTCAAACAAATATACGGGGATAGTGTGTACAGCTTTTTGTTCGATTACAAAATGGAATATGCACGTAAGATGTTGGAGTCTGGCATGCACAATGTGAATGAGGTGGGCCTAAAAGTGGGGTACAGTACCGCTAGCCATTTTATAGCCGCTTTTAAGAAAAAGTACAGCACCACCCCCAAAAAATACTTGATGTCCTTGGCCAACGGCTAGGGCGCTAGCGCTTTTTGGTCTTCTAATTTTTGGAGTTTACTTTTTTAAAATGGAATTTGTCCTATTCTTTAGAATACGTGCGCTAATCCAAAGTTTTTATTGATGCCTTTTAGATATTACTAACGCTATACATTATTTTGAAATCCTATTAAAAATTAATATTTAAGGGTTATAAAAGTTTTGCTTTTGAATTGTTTTTTGACGCTTATGATAACTCATTTTCGAAAACTCAATATGTAGCTAAAATTTATAAGCCTTCATCAATATACTATCGTGTCAATTTCTTTATTGTCCCTAAATGTTGTTTGTTCTGATAATTAAGAGAGTGCGAAAAACTATTGTTTAATCTATTGAAATCCATTTCAGTTTTGGCAACTATAGTTTTTTGTAATCCATTCAAATATTTGGCAAGAAAATTGATTAATCTCTAGTCCATAAAGAATAAAGCCATTCCCAAAATGTCAAAAGTCCTTTCCTCTTTAATCCTCCTTTTATTAGTTTGTCCTCTTGCTGGTCAAACAACCTATGAAGGTATCGATAGTGCCTCCAAAATGGTTCCAAGGGGATTAAAAACAGTAGATGAAATTGCACTTTATGTTACCAAGGATTTCAAAAAGGAAGAGGAGAAAGTAAGGGCGCTTTACATTTGGGTCACCCATAACATCCAATACGATATGGGCTTGGTCAACAACCCCATTACTTATACGGAAGAGATCAATATTGCGGATGAGGCCCTAAAAAACAGAAAGGGGGTCTGTGAACATTATGCCCAACTCTTTAGCCGCATGTGCGCTGCAATTGGGGTAACCTCCTATGTGATCCCTGGATACACCAGACAGTCTGAGGGTGATAAAATTGATCCTTTGAACCATGCCTGGAACGGGTTGGTAGTGAACAATTGCTATTACCTTGTGGACCCCACTTGGGACGCTGGATATTTTAATAAAGGCACTTATGTGCACGAGTTTCAGGACGACTTCTTTCTGATGGAACCGGAGAAATTCTTAAAAACCCATATGCCCTTTGATCCTATTTGGCAGTTTCTCAACAATCCCATAACCCATGAAGAATTTGAAAACAAAGATTTTTCAAAGCTAAATCAGGGAGGCAATTTTACTTTTCGGGATTCCATCGCTACCATGGCAGTATTGGATACGATAATTAGCATAGAAAAAAGCAATGAACGGATTAGAAAAAATGGGGTGACCAATACCCTTATACAGGAGGAAATTAACGCCAATGAAGATTTACTGGAATATTACAAGTACAATGAATGGCTTGCTAGTTTCAACAGCATCAATAGGGATCTTAAAACCGCTGTTGATGAGATCAATTTGGCGGTGGCCTACCACAACTCCTTTTCCAGGATGGTTAACAATAGGAAAGGGAATTCCAAAGGGGCAGATAAGGAAATAATGCCCAACCTAGACAATGCCAATACACATATCACCAAAGGAAAGGAGCTTTTAAAAATATGCAGGACTCAGGTCTGGGCTTTGGAATATTCAGGGAAGCGTAAAGAGCAAATAGTGAACACCAAAACCAACAAAAAAAAGCTCCTCGACTATATTTCCCAATTAGAGCAAACCGTTCTAAAATTGGAACCTTCCATTAAAAAAAACTTGGAATTTTACAAGGACTAGTCTTTTGCCAAAGCAACATTTAATCTTTTTTTAAGAACACCCTTTGTGCCAATCGGTGCACTGAATCTCTATCTTGCGTTGCTGAAGAAACAATCATCCTATGATTAGGGAATTGATTGTTTGTAGGTAGCAAAGTCAACTATGGAAACAGTAAAAACAGATATTATAATTATTGGTGCAGGATTGACAGGACTCACCTTGGCCTATTATCTAAAACAGCACAATTTAGATGTCGTCCTCATAGAGGCTAGGGAGCGATTGGGTGGCAGAATTTACACCATACAAAACCCCAGCAATCCTCCTATAGAAATGGGCGCCACCTGGATTAGTCCACAGCATACCCTTTTGTTGAAATTACTACAAGAACTCGGAATAAAAACCTTTGAACAAAAGATGGGCGATACGGCCATATACGAAGCCTTTTCTACCAGCCCCTTTCAGTTGGTAAGCCTTCCCAAGTCGGATATCCCAAGTTATAGGGTACAACAGGGAACACAACAGATCATTGAAAAACTGGCTTCTAAAATTGATGCTAAACAGATCTATACTTCCCAAAACATACAAGAGATTCAAAAAGTCGGAAAAACGATTACCGCAACATCGAATACGCATCATTTTGAAGGAGCAATAGTCATTTCTACATTACCTCCCATGTTGTTTGCAGATAACATTAAAGTGTCCCCCCTGCTACCCAACGATTTGATTGAAATTGCTAAAAGAACACATACTTGGATGGGTGATTCCATCAAAATAGCGCTTTCGTACAGGGAAAAATTTTGGAAACAAAAACATTTGAGCGGTACCATATTCAGTAATGTGGGACCTATTTCTGAAATGTATGACCATTCCAATGTGGAGGACTCCCGTTTTGCCTTGAAAGGGTTTTTGAATGGGGCTTATTTTGGTATTTCCAAAGAAGAGCGACTCAAGCTTGTTTTAAACCAATTGGAAAAATATTACGGGAGTCAGGTAAATGATTTCATCAACTATGAGGAGGTAGTTTGGAAAAATGAACCCCATACTGCTACAGAAACTTCTGGGGATATCTTACCGCATCAGAATAATGGCAATGCGGTTTATAAAAAAGGATATTTGGATAATACTTTGTTTTTGGCAGGTACTGAAACAAGTCCACTTAATGGCGGTTATATGGAGGGAGCTGTCCATAGTGCAAACTATATATATATTACCTTGAAATCAAATGGATTGCTTGGATAATAAGTAGGACATTCGAGAAATCATATTAGCTTTAGATGGGTAAAGTTTCCTATATTGAGTCTTGTATTTTAGCCTAAACCCAAACTAAAAGCAGAAGAATGAAAATTAATGATTTCAAGTTGGAGCGCTATTTTGGAGAACACGAGTTTACGGCAAAATATATGCTTTCCAGTTCTGACTGTGATGGGTACGAAATGAAATATGTTTTGGAGCAGGCAACAAAACAGGAACTCGATCTGTGGGAAGGAATAAAGTTGGGATATTCCGAAAGTGAAGGAAATTCCATGTTGCGGGAGGCAATTTTGAAACATTATAACACAAAGACCATTGAAAA
>JBLGAT010000080.1:0-12736 GCA_047612485.1 Psychroserpens sp. | reverse complement strand
TAGATGGTGAGGGTAAAACCCAAGTTAGGGGTGGAACAGGTGTTTTCTCTGGTAGAATACCGTTTGTTTGGTTGAGTAACCAGGTGAATGGTTCAGGTGTTGTAAGAGGTGGTATTGGATACGAAGGGGCAGCTGTTGAAACTGCTTTTGGTCCAAATTATGTATTTAATCCTGATGTTGCTTTTGGAAACCCAGCAAATCCAGGCCAGACTCTTTCCAATGAATTAAATCTTACGGATAGGGAATTTAAACTTCCACAAGTATGGCGTACCAATATTGGGGTTGACCATCAACTGCCATGGGGAGTTACAGGAACGTTCGATTTTATTTATTCAAAGGACATTTCAACTCCCATAGTATATAATCCCATTCTAAGAGATGCAGATGGAACGCTAAGCGGCCCAGATCAACGCCCTTATTGGGATGGAGGATATTCTAATGATACTGATTTTAGAAACGTTTTTTTATTGACAAACGCGAATGAGAAAGCAGATTATTATTCTTTTACCGCCCAGTTACAGAAGCAGTTTGATAATGGTTTCTATGCGATGATAGCTTATACCGCGTCCAGAACCCGTGACTTGGATGCTTCAGGGGGATCACAAGCAGGGTCACTTTGGACTGCAACTGTACAAGAAGACAGGAATAATCCAGAATTAAGTTTTGCTTCTTTTGATCAACCAAACCGTTTTATTGCCAATCTAAATTACCAAACTGATAATACTACGATAGCCTTGTTCTGGCAGGGGGGCGAAAACGGAAGATATAGCTACACGTATTCAGGAAATTTTGGAGACAACTCAAATCGATTGATATACATACCTAATGATGCATCAGAGTTAAACTTTCAAGAGTTTACTTTGAACGGAGCAACGATCACTGAACAAGCTCAAGTCAATGCTTTAAACAAGTATATTGATCAGGATGAATATCTAAGTGCGAACAGGGGTCAAGTGTCTGTAAGAAATGGAGCTAAAAACCCTTGGTTAAACAGATATGATTTAAGAATCACAGAAGATATTAATTTGTCTAATGATAATAAGAATAAAATTCAATTGTCACTTGACTTTTTAAACTTCGGAAATATGTTGAATTCTGATTGGGGTGTTCCTCAATTTGCATTCCAAAACAATCTATTGAACTATAGAGGTAGAAATGCTCAAAATGAACCTATTTACAGAGTTAATACTGTGCCAGGGACAACAGATCTACCAACAGTAACAAATAGGCCTTCAAGTAATATCGGTGATACATGGAGATTACAATTAGGTGTAAGATATTTGTTTAATTAACAAGTAGAAAAATAAATTATAACCCCACTGGAAAGTGGGGTTTTTTTATGCCCAAAAATTAGTATTTTAGAGGTTTCAAAAATTAATTACATGTACGAAATTATACAAAGTTTACATTCTTATTTGGGCTATATCGTGTTGCTCATATTGATCCTTGCGGTTGTCAACGCTATTTCAGGACTTTTCAGCAATAGAATTTTTAATTTGGAAAAGGATTTCAGACTCAGCCTATTTGCGCTGATCCTTACGCATATTCAAGTCCTAGTGGGCATAATCCTTTACCTAGTGTCTGCAAATGGCTTAAAAGCAATACAAACATTAGGAATGGGCGGTTTAAATCCTGCGGCGAGATTATTGGCTGTGGAACACCCATTTATGAATATCATTGCCGTGGTTCTAATTACCATTGGGTGGTCCAAACATAAAAAGGTGATGGAGGCCAAGAAAAAATTCAAGACCATTTCCATCTTTTATGGATTGGGATTATTGCTTATCCTAAGCAGGATCCCTTGGGGACAATGGCTATAGGCCTTTTCAATTAATTTGTAGCCTTCGCCTAAACACGGGGATTATTCTACCATTTTAATTAGATATAGGTAAACGGGAAAATGGTCGCTGTATCCGGCCGTATAATTTCCTCCTGAATAGGTCCGAAATGGTACCTTCCTTATAGAAGAATAATGTGCTTTCCAAAGTAGGTTCAAAATCCAATGGCACCTCCATTATGGATTTTGTTATGGCGGTCCAATGAATCTTGGAGGAGTCGGTTATTATTTCCCAACCACCAATATGGGGAGTGTCCAGATTATTTTCTGGGTAGCCTTTTTTGGGAAATACCCGCGATATTTCCTCCACACTGATAATAATTCCGCCATTAATGCCGTGTTTGTCCTTCCATGGATTGGTTTTCCAGAGTAGTTTTTTGAGCTCGCCATTTTTGTTCAAATATTCATGGCCCAAATTGGTGCTAATATTGCCACGGAGGCTAAGATCAAAAGTGTTTAAGATATTGGCGGGGACAAAAGGGAAAACCTCTAAAAATTTTTTACCAAATATTTCTTCTTCATGCAAGCCATACTCACCTAGTAATACTATTGAACTGCGGATAAATCGAAAATCGTTATCCAATATTGCTGTCGCATTGGGAGAAAATTCGATCAGGGATTTAATAATTTCCGTTTTCAAGCCTCTTATGTGTTAATCAATTAAAAACTAATTACTTATTACTAAAAGTAGAATTAAAATTTTAAATTTTGGCTAAAAAGAGCAACTTTAATAGAATAAAATCTATTTTTTGTACAATAGGATAACGCTATGAATTAATATTTTTTTATATGGTTTGATAGTATTAAGTAGATGGGATTTATGTAATTTTTGCCTGATAATTATAAACGGTATTTATGGAATGTCCATAAAATTAGTATCATTAAGACTATCAGTTTACATCCAAAGTAGGTGGTGGATTTTTAATTTTATAACAATGAAAGAAATCGTAGAAATGTATTATTCTGCTATTCGAAATGGCAGCCTAAAAATAATTGAGGAATTGATAACCAAAGATCCCTTATTGGTAAACATTAAGGATCAAAGGGGTTCTACTCCATTAATTCTGGCTACCTATTACGAACATGGTGATATTGCCAATTTGTTGCTGGATCGAGGGGCAGAAATAAACGGCAAGGATGGTTCTGGAAATACGGCATTGATGGGAGTTTGTTTTAAGGGGTTTACAGCAATAGCCAAGAATCTTTTGGATAAAGGGGCTAATGTGAATACAACCAATGCCATGGGGTCCACATCTTTAATTTATGCCGCAACCTTCAATAGGACAGAGATTGCCAAAATGCTATTGGTAAAAGGTGCGGATGCTTCCGTTAAGGATTCAAGGGGACAAACTGCCTATGATCATGCTAAAATGCAGGGCAATTCACTATTAATGGAATTGCTGGAACCTAATTCATAGGGCAATCCTAATACAACTAGGTTACAATGCCCTGCTTTAAAGTGGACTACCCGAAATATTAATATTATTTTTGATTTAGAATTTTATTTGATATGACCAATGAATTAAAGGTGGCCTTGATACAGACATCCTTGGTGTGGGAGAACCCACAAGCCAATAGGAATGCCTTTTATGAAAAAATAAGGGGTATATCCAAAGACGTGGACCTAGTTGTCTTGCCAGAAATGTTTTCTTCAGGATTTACAATGACCCCAAATCACATGGATCACACAGAGGGTCAAAAGACCTTGCAATGGATGTTGGAAGTTTCCCAACAAGAACACAAAGCCCTTGTGGGAAGTACTCCTTTTTATGAGAATGGAGGCTTTTTTAATCGACTATTTTTTGTAGAGCCCAATGGAACTTATCATCAATACGATAAGAGACATACCTTTACTTTGGCAGGAGAATCCAAGGTTTATGAGGGAGGAAAGGAAAGACTTGTACTGGAATATAAGGGATTCAAGATATGTCCCCTGATCTGTTATGACCTTCGTTTCCCTGTGTGGGCAAGAAATACCGAAGATTATGATATTTTACTCTATGTTGCCAATTGGCCCAAAACACGTATTTATGCGTGGGACACCCTGTTAGCGGCTAGGGCCATTGAAAATATGTCCTATTGTATTGGAGTCAATAGGATTGGTAATGATGATGGAGGTTATGAATATACTGGCCATTCTGCCGTATATGATTCCCTTGGAAAAACATTGGTTTTTTCAGAAGAGGAAACCATACTCTACGCAACATTGAATAAAGAACATCTTGATGAAACCAGGGGTAAACTGAAATTTTTGCAAGATAGGGACCGGTTTAGTCTAGAAGATTGAAAGTTTCCACCAATTCCCAATTGGCCCTCACTTCAATCAAGGTTGGGGAATAAATGACTTTTTCCGGACGTTTTTTTTGTAGGTAATTTCCTGTATCCCATACTCCATTACTGTTGGCGTCATAGATTAGGCGAATCATATATTTGGATGGCTTCAGGTTGTTGAATTGAAAGTTCCTAGGCTCTGTTGCATAGATTTCCCTTTTAGTTTTACCCGCTTCATCGGTTAATTGAACAATCAAAGGATAGGTTGGATTTCCAACTAGGGTCAAACCTAGATTTCCATAATCGGCGTAGCTATTGGTAGATAGTGTATAGGCGATGGTGTCGTTTGCAGTGCCAAAAAAATCTATGATGGCCCCAGGCAGGAGATCCATGGCATATCTTTCATTGGGTTCCAGATCAAAATCCACCATAACTCTATTTTGGACGCTATCTAATTTTGAAAGGAATTTAACGGGAATGGAATCCTTGTTCATCAAAGCAAATTTCGAAGTATCAATTTGAGCTAAAGGGATGTTTGCACCAATATAGAATCGTTCCCCAAAGGTCAGGGCTCTGTTTTGATTGGGAGTCAATACTAAGGAGTCCGCTGCAAGTTTACGACTCTTCACGGTAAAGGTATCCCTTACCTTCCATTTGTCATTGGACACTTCAAATACTATGGAATCGGTTTCAAAGGGAGTAAACCAGTAATTTAAGGTGTCTTTTCCAGTTGCTTTTAAAATTTTGGTTTTTATAGTGTCTGGTAATTTGGTCAAGGGTTCAATTACTATATTCTTGGATTCGCCCTGATACCCGAACAGTATTCTGTTCTGAGCCACATAACTAGGAACCGCAACCCTGTAATCAGGAATTTCTTTGAAAAGTGAAAGGACATAAGTGGAGTCTGTAGGTAAGGTTATAGTATCTGTCACAAATCCTATTTTATCCACTTCTTGGTCGAAAAGATTATTTTTCCCTTCATCCTTTACGGCAAATAGGGCGTATTTTCCTTTTTTCAAATAGTTCAATTTAAAGGTGGTTGAGCTATCCAAAGTATTGGTTATATAGTTTGGGGGCCTTTTGTAAAGGGTAGAGTCGGTATAAGTGCTGTCCAGCTCATAAAGCATCACGCTTATGAACTGACCCACTTTTTTGTTAAAGGCATCCTGTACCACTCCCGAAACGGTTAATGAGTCTATGTAGGAACCTGTGGAAAAGACATAGGTCAGAAAGCTGTTGGGATTGCCTTCATTATTGTCCGTAATACTCTGTCCAAAATTAAGGGTATATGTAGTATTTTCCTTTAAGGTGTCCTTTATTGTAATTTCTATGAACTTGCTTGCAGATCCCTGTGGGGTTATCAAGGGATTGTATTTTAAGGGTGGGGAAACAATGAGTTGTTTTTGTACATCCTTCAATTTTATGTACTCATCAAAATATAGGCGAATTTTCTTAGCCTTAAAATTTATGGTCATATTCTCAGGTTCGGCACTGAGCAATTTAGGAGGCGTAATGTCTTTTTCCCCTCCAGATGGCGTTCCCCTTTTGGCACACTGTGAAAGGGCAAGTACCATTATTATTATAAAAAGGGAACAAAAAATCCGTTTAATCATAGCTTGGACTATAGAATACACGCAAAGAAACAACTAATTTGTAGCATTTAAAAATTATGGCACCACGGCCATGGTGGCAATATATATTTTAACGCCTTCGGCCTCTTTTAAAGCAATGGAACAGGCTTCCAAGGTTGCGCCCGTTGTGATTACATCATCAATTAACAGTACATTTTTATGTTGCAAGAAGGATGTATCCAACACTTTGTAGAGGGCCTGGCTATTCTGCCGTCTGAAAAAGCGGTTCTTTTTGGTCTGTGTTTTGGTGTTTGCTGTTTTTATGAGAATGTGATCTACATAAGTGGCATCTAAATGTTTGGCCAATCTTTGTCCAAAGGTGGTCACTTGGTTGTACCCTCTTTTTTTTAATTTCTTTTTATGTAAGGGAACGGGAATAACATAATCTATACTAAAAGTAGGGTTTTTCTCGTTAATGCTATGTCCAAGCCAGTCGCCAAGGAAGTCGCCTATCTCTTGTTGATTTTTGTATTTCAGATTGTGGATAACGTTTTTTACAATGCCGTTTGGAGTAAAAAAGAGGAGAGAATTTGCCTTTTCAATGGGTACAATCCCGTAAAAAATGCGGTCTATTGGGTTTTCATCGATGAAATTGTACTCGGTGAGTGGTAGCTGATTCCGACAAAAGGTGCATAATAATCGTTCACCTTTACCCAAAGGTGTCATACATCCAAAACACACCTGTGGTACTAGGATGTTGATGATATCATTCACTATATTTGAAAGCTTGGAATATTGCAAATCTTAATGAAACCTACTTTAATCAATGGATGTTCAAGATAATAAATTTAACTATAAAATAATCCTAGCCGCATTGGTCGCCGTTATTATCGGTGTATTGATAGCGTTTTACTTTAGTTATGCCCAATCTAGTGGTCAAATTGATTTTTTGGAGCAGGAAAAAGGATTGTTGGTAAAGGACCTGACTTTGATGCGAACGGAAGTGGACCGACTTTCCGCTTTGAACGAGGTTAATGAAATAGAACTACAAGACTCAAGATTCAAGGTGCAGCAATTGCTGGATTCCGTTGGACGCCTTAATTTCTCTGTGGCTAAGTTGAAGGAATACAAAAAGGAATTGCGTAAGCTGGAAGCCAAGCATGACAGTTTAAAGTTGAAGAACAATTTCCTGAAGTACAACAATATGTTACTTGTGGACAAGTACGACGATACCAGAAAAAAAATAGAGGAACTAAGGGGGAAGAGCAGTACTTTGGCTGAACAAGAGGCCTTGTTGAGAAAGAAGAACAAGGAGCTTAACCAACAGTTGAGGATCAAAAACTATTTAAAGCTAACAAATGCGGAAGGTAGCGGTTTTAGAATACGTACCGGAAGCAAACCCGTTAAAACCACCAAGGCGTCTACCATTGCAAAGTTAAGAGGTTGTGTTACCATAATCGGCAATCCAAATACTACCAAGGAAGAACGGGTATTGTACTTTCAGTTTTTAGGTCCAAATATGCAGATCATTGAAGATAATGCCAACACCATTTCTGTAAATGGGAATACCTACAGTAAGAGAGTGGAGCTTATTTTTATGGGAGAAGAATTCAGTGTTTGTGACTTTATTACCATTCCTGAAGGCTCTTTACAAGATGGCACCTATACCCTCAATGTTTTTGAGGATGAAAAATTACTGTCCACCTCAGAATTTCAACTAAAATAAATTACTTCTTTTAAGGCTAAAATTCTATTTTTGCGCCATGGCAAAGCAAGAAGACGATTTTAAGAAAGTTATATCCCATGCCAAGGAGTATGGGTATGTTTTTCAATCAAGTGAAATTTACGATGGACTAAGTGCTGTTTATGATTATGCTCAGAACGGGGTAGAGTTAAAAAATAATATAAAAGAGTACTGGTGGAAGGCCATGGTACAGATGAACGAAAACATTGTGGGAATAGATTCTGCAATATTGATGCACCCGACAATTTGGAAGGCTTCAGGGCACGTGGATGCCTTTAACGATCCCCTTATAGACAATAAAGACTCCAAGAAAAGATATAGGGCAGATGTTCTTATAGAAGACCATGTAGCCAAAATTGAGGCAAAAATTGACAAAGAAGTGGAGAAAGCGGCCAAGAGGTTTGGCGATGCTTTTGATAAGGATCAATTTTTGGCCACCAACCCACGTGTTGTGGAGTATCAGGAAAAATCGACCGCCATTTTAAAACGAATGGGCAAATCTTTGGAAAACGAAGATTTGGAGGACGTAAAAAACCTGATTGAGGAATTGGAGATTGTTTGTCCCTTATCCGGTTCTAAAAATTGGACCGAGGTAAAGCAATTTAACCTAATGTTCGGCACTAAAATAGGCGCTTCTGCAGAAAGTGCGATGGACTTGTACCTGCGCCCTGAAACGGCACAAGGGATTTTTGTCAACTTTTTGAACGTTCAAAAAAGCGGTCGCATGAAAATTCCTTTTGGGATCGCCCAAATAGGAAAAGCCTTTAGAAATGAGATCGTAGCAAGGCAGTTTATTTTCCGTCAAAGGGAATTTGAACAAATGGAACTTCAATTCTTCATACGTCCCGGTACGCAAAAGGACTGGTACGAGCAGTGGAAGGAAACGCGTATAAAATGGCACCATTCCTTAGGATTGGGGCAGGAGAACTACCGTTTCCATGATCACGAGAAATTGGCACATTATGCGGATGCGGCTACAGATATAGAATTTAAGTTCCCATTCGGATTCAAAGAATTGGAAGGGATTCATTCCCGAACCGATTTCGATTTAAGCAGCCACGAGAAGTTTTCCGGTAAAAAATTACAGTATTTTGATCCAGAATTGAATGAAAGTTATGTGCCATATGTAGTAGAGACATCCATTGGTGTGGACAGAATGTTCTTGGCCGTATTCTCCAATTCACTGCAAGAAGAGGAATTGGAAAACGGAACCACAAGAACGGTCTTGAAAATACCAGCGGTATTGGCACCTACTAAAGCTGCAGTATTACCATTGGTGAAAAAGGATGGTCTTCCAGAAATTGCCCATGAAATCATTGAAGATCTAAAATGGGACTTTAAGGTAATTTACGACGAAAAGGATGCTGTTGGCCGCCGTTACAGAAGACAGGATGCCGCAGGGACTCCATTTTGTATTACGGTAGACCACCAGACATTGGAAGATAAAACCGTGACCATACGTCATAGGGATACAATGGAACAACAAAGGGTTGCCATTTCTGATTTGAATACCATCATTTCCCAAGAGGTGGACATGAAGCATTGGCTCAAAAAAATGTAAGGTAGTTTACAGCTTGTAACTGAGCTGTAAACTACCATAATAGTTTCTGGCATTACCGGGGTAGTAGTATCTAGGAGCTGCCCCGCCAAAGCCAACCGCATTGATCAAAACGGATTGTGCATATTGCGTATTGCCAATATTGTTCATTCCTAAATCCATTCCAATCAAAAAGTTTCTGGCGACCTCCTTTTTGAAGCCAAAGCGTGTATGTAGAAGGGTAAAGGCCTCACTGTATAAAGTGGAGGCATCGTCCAAAGGTATTTCATCTATATGCTGAAGGGTCGTATTCCAATAAAAACCACTGGAATGTTTCAGTTGGATTCCTGAAGTTATGTTGTTTTTAGGGACTCCCGTCAGAGGATTGCCGGAATAATCGTTATCCCCATCAACAAAATCCTCAAAAATGTGGTTGTTGAGCGTGTAGCTAAGAAATGGTCTCAAAGCCAGATCGGAGGTTATTTTGAGCCTATAACTGGCTTCCACTTCCAAACCTTGGTGTTTGGTCCTTCCCGCATTCTTGCCAATAAATTGATCCTCCCCGACCCGTTGGGCCACCAAGAGATTTTTTATGTCCATTTGATAAATGGCGACTTTTAGATTGAGTTTTTTGTTCAACAAGAATAAATTGGTACCCAGTTCATAATTGGTACCGGTCTCTTGGGCAATATCCGGATTGATGATTCCACCCGGGGTTAATGTTTCCTCAAGACTCGGGTTGGAAAACCCTTTGCTGATATTGGCGTAGATCAAATGATCATCCGAAAAAGCATAACTGAGATCCAAATTGGGCAAGAAAATGGTTTTAAAATCTCTATTCGCACTTTTGTTGTCTTCTGAAGGATTAAAGAGGTCCTGGAAATTGTAAAAGGTGTTATTGATGTTAAAGCCGGCCTGCACAAGGAACTTACTGGACAATGGCAAGGTGATGGTCCCAAAAATATTCAATTGTCTTCTATATTCCCTGTTATTGCTTATTTGGTCGCCCTTGAGGCTGCCATTTCCATTAGTATCCTGATACAAATTTTCATAAGTGCCCCAGTGATATTCGTCCTTGTACAATTCTGATCCAAATGAATAAATGGTCTCTCCGGTAGGGATAGAGAAACTACCCGTAAAGTTGGTTCTAAACCCAAAGCCATTGGTGTACTCATCCAGAATGTTAAATGGCCTGGGTTCATAATGATCTAGGTAACTGTAAAAAATACTGGTGGCATTTTTTAGCTTTTTGGAAAATGCATGGCTGTAGGTCAATCCCAATAAGGTGTATTTGTTTGCTTCAAAGCCTTTGGCCTGTTTCCAAGTAAAAGCTGCTTGTGTGGGGTCTTCGTCAAAAGCATCCTGACTTATCGAACTTGAGATTTGCGCTGTATAGTCGATATAATTAACCAAGAGTTCAATTTTATTTTGGGCATTTATTGCAAAGGAGGTGTTCAAGAGGACCGCGTCCCTTTCAAAACGACTATTTTCCCTATATCCATCGATTTCCATATGGCCGTACTTTAGGCTCATATCCATGTTGCCATTGCGGTGGGAAAAATCAAAATTGTTTTTTAATAGGTTGTAAGAGCCGAGGGTAAAGTTGTTGGCAAATAGGGAGCCCTCTGTCTTTTGGGTTTTTGATTGCAACAATATTGCACCACCCAAATTGGATCCATAAGCACTGCCTTTAGGACCTTTTATGACTTCTATGGAACCTAAATTTTCCAAGTCAAATGCTTCAATGGTCGAGAATCCAGTGCCATTGGTAATCGGAATTTCATTATAATAGAGTCTCAATTTATCCGTGCCGTAGGGCGTCCTTGCCCCTACGCCCCTAATCGTGATCCTATTAGTATTGAGGGCTCCCGATAATAAATACACTCCCGAAATCTGGTTGATGGAAGAAGCTATATCCAACGGACTGTAATTTTCAAAGGTGGTAGCGCCAATGATATCAGTGGTGGTGATCCCTAAGACCGGATTGGACACCCTTTTTTCAGATATTACAACTTCTTCTAGTTGGGTAATGCTATCTTTCTTTATTTCCTGGGCCTTTAAAAGGTTGCTAAAAAGAACAAGGGGGATAAGTATTCTGAAATTCATCTAAATCGGGATAATGACATGAGTTGTAAAAAAGGTTTAAAGATAGTAATTAGAGTTGAAGAGTGAGGTATAAGAAGAAACATCAAAAGACTATTCTTATGTCATCTGACACAAAATCTAAAATAAATGTTAAATGGGAATAAATAGAAATACTACCTTTCCCTTGTAGCAAACATTGTCTATTTTTAGACTTTATTAATTTGAAGAAGTTGGAGTTGTTTAAAATGCCCAGCCTTGTTAAAAAAACGATGATTTGAAAATAGTTTCATACAATGTGAATGGCATTCGTGCAGCCCTAAAAAAAGGGTTTTTGGATTGGTTACAGGCTGTAGATCCCGATGTGGTTTGTCTTCAAGAAATAAAGGCCAACGAAGAACAGTTGGACTTAGAAGTGTTTGAAGCTGCGGGATATCCCTATCACTATTGGTACAGTGCCCAAAAAAAAGGATATAGTGGGGTCGCCATTTTATCCAAGCAAAAACCGGACAACGTTGTTTTTGGTACCGGAATAGATTATATGGATTTTGAAGGAAGAAATGTTAGGGCCGATTTTAACGGGGTTTCCGTAATGAGCCTGTATTTACCTTCGGGCACCAACATAGCTAGATTGGACTACAAGCTTCAGTACATGGCCGATTTTCAGGATTACATTAGTAATTTAAAGAAAGAGCGCCCCAACCTTGTTATTTGTGGGGATTATAATATTTGCCACGAGGCCATAGACATCCATGACCCCTTAAGAAACAAGAACGTTTCAGGGTTTTTGCCTGTGGAAAGGGAATGGATTGGAGATTTTATGGGGAACGGTTTTGTCGATAGTTTCAGACATTTTAACAAAGAGCCTGACAACTATACGTGGTGGACCTACAGGGCCAATGCTAGGGCCAATAACAAAGGTTGGCGATTGGATTACGGGATGGTCAGCGAACCATTGATGGAGCGTTTAAAACGCTCCGTTATTTTGTCGGAGGCCAAACACAGTGACCATTGTCCCATTCTGCTGGAATTAGAGCCTGTAAATCTTGGGTAAATACCCATATATTTTTAATAAATGAGCCTTAGTTTTTATGGAATATAACACACTGCCCCATACCGATATAGAAGTTAGTAAAATTTGTCTGGGTACTATGACCTGGGGAAAGCAGAATACCGAAGCAGAAGGTCATGAGCAAATGGATTACGCCTTGGAAAAAGGGGTAAACTTTTTTGATACGGCCGAATTATACCCCATTCCAGCAGCTAAAGAGCGCTATGCAGACACCGAAAAAATTATTGGGAAATGGTTCAAAAAAACCGGGAACAGGGATAAGGTGATCCTGGCCTCTAAAATTGCTGGGAAGGCTGAGTTTACAAAATTTATCAGAACTACAGGATTTGACAAGTCGTCCATTATAGAGGCCGTAGAAGGAAGCTTAAAAAGGTTGCAGACCGATTATATCGACCTATATCAATTGCACTGGCCGGAACGCAAAACAAACTTTTTTGGACAAAGGGGCTACACCCATGATATTACCGATCATTGGCAGGACAATATTCATCAAGGTCTTGAGACCTTAAGGGATTTGATGCGGGAGGGAAAAATTAGAAATGTCGGACTTTCCAATGAAACTCCTTGGGGAACCATGCGATTTTTAGAGGAGAGCAAGGTACACGCCAATTTGCCAAGGATG
>JBLGAT010000079.1:0-12761 GCA_047612485.1 Psychroserpens sp. | reverse complement strand
TAGGACCCGATTTTAATCTGGTCCCTGGAGAAAAATACATGAAATACCTTTCACAGGATTTTGACCTGATGCCTTACACCACTGTTGAAGAGAATGTGAGCCAACACCTATCCGTTTTTTATCCTGAGGAGTTGAAAGAGCGGACAGCCCAACTTTTGGAGATGATAGAAATGGTGGATTTTGCCAAGACTAAAGTCAATCATTTGAGCGGAGGACAACAACAGCGCGTTGCTTTGGCCCGTGTATTGGCCCAAGAACCGGAAGTATTATTGTTAGATGAGCCTTTTAGCAATATTGATAATTTTAGAACCAATAGCTTTAGAAAAAACCTCTTCACCTATTTAAAGCGGAAAGGAATTACCTGTTTGGTGGCCACCCATGATATGGATGATGTTTTGCCCTATGCCGATCAATTGATCGTTCTCAAGGATCAAGAAATCCTAGCCCATGACACCCCTAAAAACCTATACCGACAACCAAGAAGTATCTATACGGCAACCCTTTTCGGAGAGGTCAACATTGTGCCCATCCAACTATTGAAACAGTATGCCAAGATCAGCAAATCCATTTTGGTCTATCCCCATGAATTTCAGATTTCCGATAAATCAGGATTGAGGGTGCGTGTAAAAAAATCCTTTTTTAAAGGAAGCCATTACCTCTATGAAGGACTAACCGATGATGGCGAAACCCTAAGCTTTACTTCCAAAGAAATTTTTAAACCAGAAGCAAAGGTCTACTTAAATGTGGCCTTAGAGACCATAAACGCAAGGATAGCCTAACAATTTTGGATAAAGAACGCATCGTACAGGAATTGGAATTTAAAGCCGTAAGAAGCAGTGGTGCGGGTGGGCAGCACGTGAACAAGGTTTCCTCCAAGGTGGAACTTTATTTTGATGTTATTGGCTCAAATGCCCTATCCGATAATGAAAAAGAACGAATCTACACCAAGATAGGAAACCGTCTCACCAAAGATAATGTGCTGATATTACAGACTGATGAGAGCCGAAGCCAACACAAGAACAAGGAGTTGGTGGTTCAGAAATTTTTGGAACTTATAAGGTCTTCCCTGACCGTAGCCAAAATAAGAAGGAAAACGAAACCTAAACGATCGGCAGTAGAAAAGCGCTTGAAATCGAAACAGAAAAAAGCGCAGAAGAAGAGTTTAAGGGGCAAGCCCAAATTGGAATAAGGCGTCAATCCCCTTGCTTTTAAATGATTGAGGTAATGACAAATTCCTTTCCGTTGAATACTACCGGTTCCTTTTCGGTTTTTCCCAACAATAATTTCCCTATTGGGGTATTGGGTGCAATGGCATAATAACCCACCCCGTCTATGATTACTTCTCCTGCACTAACGGCTAAGTAATACCTATTCGTGTTGGTGGATACCAGAGTCCCCAAAGAAACTGTTTTTGATGGTCCTGAGAGAGGCACTCGTTTGAACAGTTCCTGTACTTTCTGAATTTCCGATAACTGCATCCCCAGTTTTTCACGTTCCAATTGGATCATGGCCCGACCTGTCTCGTGTTTATCCCCTGCACTGCTCTTTGTTTCGGACCCCAAAGCCTCCTGTATTTCCCGAATATTTTTTTGAACACGTCCAAGTCTGTTTTGAATATAGGCCTGGCAATGGTCATATAGCTGTTGTTTTATCGGGTCTATCTCCATACGGTGTTTTGTTACTTAAACCAATTCAGCCAAATCTTTGCCAATAAGGCTTCCAATGGCTATTCCCATACCTCCCAAGCGAACCCCACAAGCAACATTTTCTGAGATTTGTTTAATGATGGGCCTCTTTTGGGTTCCCATACCCATGATACCGCTCCATCTTTGGTCCACCTCAAATGGGGTGTTGGGCAATATGACATGCTGTAGGATATCTTCCAGCTTATTTTGTATCAATTTGGTCTGCCCAAATGACGTGGTTTCCTCCCCTTTAAAATCCAAGTTGCGGCCACCACCAAAAAGAATCCTATCCTCAATGTTCCTAAAATAATAATACCCCTCATCCAAATGGAAGGTCCCTCGGATCTTTAGATTATCAATAGGTTTGGTAACAAGCACTTGTGCCCTGGCGGGCTGCACATCCTCTTTTATCAATTGGGAGGCAAAGCCGTTGGTGGCGACCAATACCTTATTGGTCTTAAATTCAAATTGATCCGTCATTACTGCCACCTTCCCATTGGCGTCTTCTAAAGAATCGACCTGAATGGCATTTAAAATGACCACCCCGCTATTTTGGACCTTTTGCAATAAGGTGGACATCATTTTGCCAGTATCTATTTGGGACTCGAAGGTGTTGGTAATGTACTGCTGCTGAATACCTTTAAAATTAAAGCTGTTTGGATGGGCCATGAAGCCATCATTACCAAATACTGGTGCCAGCAAATGGTTGACCATCCCTATGTTTTCCAGGCAATTGTGATACAATTCTGAATGGGCCTCCATAAATACCTCATGCCCTCCGTGGTTCTGAAAACCCATGTTGGCATCCCCAATATTCTGTCGCAATAATTGAACTCCGTCCCAACGCTTTTTCACAAGTTGCAGTACCTCCTCCTCCGTATGTTGTTTAAGGTCTGCCAAAATCTCGGAGATACTTCCAAAGCAGGCAAACCCAGCATTTTTTGTGCTGGCACCTTGGGGTAGAATACCCTTTTCCAAGACCAATATCTTTGCTGCCGGAAATCGTTTTTTAAGGTGAAGTGCACAGTTAAGCCCCACAATACCGCTCCCCACAATGGTATAATCAATATTGGATAACCATGTTTTGTATTCCCAGTAACTTAAATTCACGTGAAACTCATTTTAATGATCATAAAAATAAGGGATATCCCTTTAGGAAGAACTACATAAAGAAGTTAAAAGCTTTTTTTTAAGCTAAAATATATTGCAAAAAAAAACTCCGGTCAATGCCGGAGTTTCTATCTTATTCTTCTGGTTGTGGATCCATGACCCAACTCTCCATAAATTTAGTGGTATAATTCCCTGCCAAATAATCTGGGTGGTCCATCAACTGTCTGTGGAAAGGAATGGTTGTCTTTATCCCTTCTATCACAAACTCGTCCAAAGCACGCTTCATCTTATTGATAGCTTCCTCTCTCGTCTGGGCTGTTGTAATAAGCTTGGCGATCATGGAATCATAATTTGGTGGTATCGTATAGCCACTGTATACATGGGTGTCCAGACGGATCCCATGTCCTCCCGGAGTGTGCAATGTTGTGATTTTCCCTGGAGAAGGCCTGAAATTATTATAAGGATCCTCAGCATTGATCCTACATTCAATGGAATGTAATTTAGGGGTGTAATTCTTTCCCGAGATAGGAACTCCTGCGGCAACCAATATTTGTTCCCGGATCAAATCGTAGTCAATGACTTGTTCAGTAATCGGGTGCTCTACCTGGATACGAGTGTTCATCTCCATAAAATAGAATTTTCTATGCTTGTCCACCAAAAATTCGATAGTCCCAGCGCCTTCATATTTTATAAATTCAGCAGCTTTTACCGCGGCCTTACCCATATCATCCCGCAATTTATCGGTCATAAACGGAGAAGGTGTCTCTTCTGTAAGTTTTTGATGACGTCTTTGGATGGAACAATCCCTTTCGGAAAGGTGACATGCCGTTCCGTATTGATCACCCACAATCTGTATTTCGATATGCCTAGGCTCCTCGATCAGTTTCTCCATGTACATGGCCCCGTTTCCAAACGCAGCCGAAGCCTCCTGGACGGCACTATTGTACAGCTTCTCAAGATCCTCTTCTTTCCAAACTGCTCGCATACCTTTACCACCACCACCAGCAGTAGCTTTGATCATAACCGGATAACCAACTACTTTGGCCACCTTCTTGGCATCTTCCACCGATTTTAAAAGTCCTACGGAACCCGGCACAATGGGCACTCCGGCCTTTTTCATGGTTTCCTTGGCCGTGGCCTTGTCTCCCATCTTATCGATCTGATCCCCAGAAGCACCGATAAATTTAATATCGTGCTCCGCACAGATTCTTGAAAACTTGGAATTTTCAGAAAGGAATCCATACCCAGGATGAATGGCATCCGCATTGGTGATTTCCGCGGCTGCAATGATATTCGGTATTTTTAAATAAGATTCGCTACTCGGGGGCGGGCCAATACAAACTGCCTCATCGGCAAACCTCACGTGTAAGCTTTCTTCATCTGCCTTGGAATAAACCGCAACTGTTTTTATTCCCATTTCCTTACAGGTCCTGATAATACGCAGTGCTATTTCACCCCTATTGGCAATAAGTATTTTTTTAAACATCTTTTGAAGTTTTAAATTTTGAATTCTAAATTTTAAATGATTTTAAATGACCAAAAATATTTGTCATTCAAAATTCAGCATTTAAAAATTCTTATGACGGATCTACCAAGAACAAGGGTTGGTCAAACTCCACTGGAGAAGAATCATCCACTAATACTTTCACGATTTTACCTGAAACTTCAGATTCAATATCGTTGAATAGTTTCATGGCTTCAATCACACAAAGGACATCGCCCTTGTTGATAGTGCTTCCAACTTCTACAAAAACCGGCTTGTCAGGGGATGGTTTTCTATAAAAAGTGCCAATGATTGGAGATTTTACAGTGATATATTTAGAATCTTCATCGGATTTCACAGGTGCGGCATCACTGGCCGGAGCTTCTACAGCAGGTGCAGCCTGCACAGGGGCCATTTGGTTCTGTCCCATTGGGATCTGTTGTACATAAGTGGTCTCGAAACCAGAACCTGCAGCTCCTGTACGAATGGTGATCTTGATGTCATCCATTTCCAGTTTTACTTCGCTGGCACCCGATTTTGCCACAAATTTAATTAAGTTTTGAATTTCTTTAATATCCATGGAATTCGATTTAGTTTTAATTCTATTAATAAGTTAGTCAGTTTATTATGAATTGTACGCCCATTTAAGATAGATGGACCCCCAAGTGAAACCTCCGCCGAAAGCGGCAAATACCAGATTATCGCCCTTTTTGAATCTTTTCTCAAAATCGGCCAATAAAAGTGGTAAGGTAGCAGAAGTTGTATTTCCATATTTTTCAATGTTCACCAACACCTTGGAATCATCCAATCCCATACGGTTTGCCGTAGCGTTTATAATTCGCATATTGGCCTGGTGTGGCAATAACCACGATACATCACTTTCAGAAAGGTTATTTCGCTCCATTATTTTTGCTGCGGAATCAGCCATATTGGTAACGGCAAATTTAAAAACGGTCTTCCCGTCCTGGAACACATAATGTTGACGATTTTTTATGGTTTCTTCCGATGGCGGAAGTAAAGATCCGCCGGCATCTATTTTTAGGAAATTTCTTCCAATACCATCCGATCTAAGATATTCGTCCTGTAGCCCTAGACCTTCTGTATTAGGTTCAAAAAGTACTGCCCCGGCCCCATCACCAAAAATAATACAGGTAGTCCTATCCGTATAATCCACTATGGAAGACATTTTATCGGCCCCAATAAGTAATACTTTTTTATATCTTCCAGATTCTATATAACTGGCTGCTGTGGACATTCCAAACAGAAAACTGGAACAAGCGGCTTGTAAATCGTAAGCAAATGCGTTGGTAGCACCAATTTCAGAGGCAACGTAGGCCGCGGTGGCGGCTACCATCATGTCAGGGGTTGCCGTGGCTACGATAATCAAATCTATCTCTTTGGGATCCAAGTTGCTTTTTTCCACAACCTGTTGGGCAGCTTTTATGGCCATATAGGATGTGCCCAAGCCTTCTCCTTTTAGGATTCTTCTTTCTTTGATTCCTGTTCTACTGATTATCCATTCATCATTGGTATCTACCATCTTTTCCAATAGTTTATTGGTCAAAATGAAGTCTGGAACATATGCTCCTACAGCGGTAATGGCTGCTGATAATTTGTTCATCCTAAATCTGATTTTGAATCAAAAACATTAAAAAATGCTTCAAAAGTGGTGAAAATTAGTGATTTTTTACGACTTTCAAGGTTAAAAGTTCTAGTTTTTGAATTTGAACCTATGCCATAAAAAAACTCCCACTTTTTGAAAGTGGGAGTCCAATATTATATGAAAACCTAATTATGCCGCAGCTTCTTCAGTTTTATCGATCAAAATTTGTCCTCTGTAGTATAATTTACCTTCATGCCAGTGGGCTCTGTGGTATAAATGCATTTCACCAGTTGTTGGGTCTTTAGCAATTGTTGGAGCTACTGCTTTGTAATGAGTTCTCCTTTTATCTCTCCTGGTTTTTGAAATCTTTCTTTTTGGATGTGCCATTGTAAACCTTATTTATCTTTTAATAACTTTTTTAAAGCATCCCATCTGGGATCCGTATTGTTTCCTTTGTTTTCTTTAACCTCTTTTGGTTGTAATTCTTCTAATTTATCAATGACTTCCGATTCTAAAGTGCCGTCCAGAACTCCCGGATGTACTTTTTTTTGCGGTATGGCCAAGACCAACATTTCATAAACAAATTGCGTAATGTTGATTGTATGTTCCCCATGGGGAATAACTAATATCTCATCATTCTCATCATTGTACTCATCCCCAAATTTCACCACCAACTCCAAAGAGGATGTGATTTTTTGATCGAATGGTTCGTTGGTGATGTCGCAGTTCACTTTTACCGTTCCCTTGGCGTGCATCACCAACTCTAACATGGTACTCATCTTGTTCAATGTAACCTGCAAACTTATGTCCGCCCCATTGATATCATCGTACTCAAAAGATTCAAAGAACTCATTTTTTATTCTATACTCAAACTCATGCTTCCCCTGCTTCAATCCTGAAAAAGGAATAGCAAATTCCTTATGCTTCGTCATGTTTAACACTTGTTTAGAGTATCCGACCACCTAAAAGGCGGGTGCAAAGATACTATTATTTTAATAAATCCAAACTTTTTAAAGCTTAAAATATGTCTCTTTTTTGACCCTAATGCCTATTGGCACAACTTTTTACATTTTTAGGAACTCGCAAAGGTCAAATCCCAGACAAAGATACAATTATCTTGCGGGTTTAACTTTCTGCTTTTTCAATGGATTGCTCGTCAACTCCATATACTCCTCTCTGTTCTTGAAAATTTTTAGGGCCGTAAATACCGCCTCTTTAAAAGAACTATGGTCTGCCTTTCCCTTGCCCGCAATTTCATAGGCCGTTCCGTGGTCTGGCGAAGTCCTAACCTTGCGAAGGCCCGCGGTATAGTTGACCCCTTTTCCAAATGATAATGTTTTAAATGGAATGAGTCCCTGATCGTGGTATGCCGCTAGGATGGCATCAAAATTCTTATATCCGTCAGAGCCAAAAAAGCTATCAGCGGAATACGGGCCATAGACCAAATGTCCTGCGTCCATTAGCTCCTTGATTACCGGTTTTAGCACCTCATCATCCTCCTTGCCAATTACACCATTATCTCCGCTATGGGGATTAATGCCCAAAAGGGCGATACGTGGCTTTCGGATTCCAAAATCCATTTTCAAGGAATTTTCTATAGTCTTTATCTTGCTCTTTACCAATTTGGAACTGATCGCAGCAGGGGCATCCTTTACAGCGACATGATCGGTCAACAACCCCACTTTTAAGTCGTCCGTGACCATGAACATAAGGCTGTCCCCTTCCAGTTCCTTCGCCAAATAATCGGTATGTCCAGGAAAGTTGAAGTCCTTGGACTGAATGTTGTTTTTGTTAATGGGTGCTGTTACCAACACGTCTATTTCGTCCTTTTTAAGAGCCTCTACTGCCGCTACAAGCGACTTTAGTGCGTATTCTCCTCCCTCGGCCGTGGCCTCGCCAAAGGTTATCTCCGGGGCATCTTTCCAAACATTCATCACATTGATCTTACCGTCCAGGGCCTTGGATACTTCCTGTATCCCATTGTAGTTGATCTCTAGGCCAAGCTCGTTCTTTTGAAAGGAAATCACCTTATTGGAGGCAAAAATTATAGGGGTGCAAAAATCTAGCATTCTATCATCCTCAAAGGTTTTGAGCACAACCTCACACCCTATCCCATTTAAATCCCCAATGGATATGCCCAGTTTTATTTTTTCGCTTTCCTGCATGGTATCTTTGCCTTTATGTCTAATTTTACACTACAAAACTACTTAATTAAAACGACACATGTTTACTGGGATTATTGAAACTTTAGGGGAGGTAAAACAATTGAAAAAAGATGGAGGGAATTTACACATTACAGTGAATTCTACCATTACCCATGAGCTTAAAATAGACCAAAGTGTTGCCCATAACGGTGTTTGCTTAACAGTGGTCGCCTTAAATGGAGATACCTATACCGTGACTGCCATAGAGGAAACGTTGCAAAAAACAAATCTTGACCAACTAAAGGAAGGGGATGCCGTGAACTTGGAACGCGCCATGATCTTGGGCTCTCGCTTGGACGGGCACTTGGTACAGGGACATGTGGACCAAACAGGGACTTGTATTGCCGTTGAACAAAAAGATGGTAGCTGGTTTTTCACCTTTGAATACGAGCCTTTAAAAAATAATGTCACCATAGAAAAAGGATCGATTACCATTGACGGCACCAGTTTAACGGTGGTCGATTCTAAAAAGAACATATTTAGCGTGGCAATTATTCCCTACACCTATGAACACACAAGGTTCAACACCTATACTATTGGAACGGTGGTGAATTTGGAATTTGACGTCATAGGAAAATATGTCTCTAGATTGATGGGGCTGCAACAATAGATCCTAATTTTGCGCCACAAATTTTGAAGCAAATTAAATATCCAATTTCTTTGCCCACTTTAAGGGCTAATCTTCAAAAAAGGAAATGGATGAGCCTACCCAATCATCGTTGGTCAAATAGGACACATTGATCAAATCCCCTTTGTTCATACGGGTAAGATTAATGACCGGCTGTAGTTTGTTGTCCACATCACTCCAAGTATATAGGATGCGCAGTTCCACCTTGGAATTGGCCCCACTAGGGGTCTTTACGATAGGGACATACCTTACCTTGGATTGTAGTATATAATTGTGCTTGTCCCCAATACCCTCAATAAATTCCAGTGTTGGATTCAAATTGATCCCTTTCCCGGCAAAGGAAAAAAGAGGCTTTAATACATAGGCGCCTAAATCCAGGTCCTTTGGAAAATCATTCAAATAGAAGGATTGGGGGATATTTTTATGTGATAGTAAGGGCATGATGCATTTGGAGATCATAAAAAACCAATCGGGATGTGTCACCCATTCCACATCTACATCATCGGTAAGGTTGAAATCGGTCTTTAAATCAGGTATCTGCAGAAGCTCGTCCAGGATTACCCGGTTATAAATACGTTTGATCTTGATTTTTCTTCCATCTTTTTCATAGAAGATGTTTTTACCTTCCTTGATCACTTTGGTCAAACAAAGAACCTCTATCCCCAAGGCTTGTTTCGTGGCCCAAAAGTCAATCCTCGTTTTTTGTTTTTCGGGATAAATTTCCAAAAGAACCACCTGCTCTGGAGATTCGGCCCCAACGATCACACGTTTTAATTCCTCCAAATAGGTGATTTCATTCAAATTATTGAAATAGAAATGAAAGCCTTCCTTGGGTATTTGAGGATAATTTTTTAGAAAAGTCTCTCCCAATAGTGCTTGATATTGAAAAAGAGAGGGGAACGATTGAAGTTCTATCAATTTAGGGGCTATCCCTCCTAGTCCGTCATCGCAAAGTCCAAAATCTATAGCAAGGAAATGGGGTTTGCCCAACGTTGAGGGCGATTGTAGCTTTTTTGGGATAAATTTTTCTCGTATCTCCTCGAAGTCGATCTTCCATAATTGCTCTATAATGGAATCACAAGCGTCGAAAACCTCTTTTTTTAGTTCTTTGCTGATAAAAAATGGGGTTTCCGAAATTCGAAAAGCGCAAGGTTCGCCAAATGTCTGTGCCAGATCGTTTTTAAGATTGTCGTAATATTCCTGTTTAAAATTCTCATTAAACGCTTCGCGGACCTTTTTAATCATAGGGGCAGTAATTTTGATTCCATAATGGTCAAGGCGGCCTGATTTAGAAATCCGGGGATCATGGTCCTGTTGGTTCTTACTATTTTGTCCTCATCCTCTAAGTGTTCCAACATGTTTAGGTACTTTTTCTTCCCGTGATGTTTAATCACAAGTGATCGCTTATCCTCTCTATTGAAATACTTTAACATCCCTTCCGAATCGGCTTCCGGGTGAAATTGAACGCCAAAGATCTCTTGGGTAAAACGAATTGCCATTACGGCCCTTTCCAATGGTATGTGCGGCCTTATCTTTTCTTTACATAAAATTTTTGCCCCAAACTTTTCCAATTTCTTGTAATTGGGCTTTACCACCTGATAATCCCTGGAATCTACGGCAAAGAAAGGGTTCAGTAGTCCATTGAAGAATGGTTCAAAAAGACCCTTTTCAGTTTTATGAATGGGCATTACCCCAAAGGAAGTAGACTTTCGTTTGGTCACTTTGGCCAAATCCCAATGCAGGCAGGCCAGCTGAAAAGAATGGCATATTAAAAAGAGATGCTTTTTATGAAGGTGTTCCTCATTGTGCCTTAAGAGGGCGTCTAAAAATGCGAAAAAAGGTTTCTCCCATTTTTCATCGGCAATAAAAGGAGCTCCAGGACCTCCTGAAGAAATAAAAATATCGTAATGGGCAATATCCGGTATTTCCGTGGCATTCCTCACCTCAAAAACGGTGTATTGCCCTTTTATGCCGTCTTGGGATAAAAATTGCTCTACCAACTTCTTTATGCAGCGCATACCTTCGTTCAATACACCGGCATTCAAATCAAGAACAGCAATGTTATAGGTCATCTTCATTAGATCTTTCTTTTTCAAGTGTGCAAAATTACTCATTTTACCCCGTATCTTTCTGAAAACCAGATTAAATTATATTCCCTTAGAAGTTTGTTCAACCACATATTTGATCACTTCCTTCAAATCGTTGGTTTCTTTAAAAACCTTTAACTGCCTATCCGCACCCGAACCTTGTTCCAACATTTGATATACAAAATTCACCTCCTTACGGCATCCCAATTCATCCACCACATCATCAATAAATTCCAATAATTCCCGAATCAATACTTCAAAAGGCACTTCCTCCTCTTTACCGAAATCGATGAGTTTTGCCTCCATGCCCCACCTTGCGGCCCGCCATTTGTTCTCGTTGATCAACACCCTGCGATACGACCGAAAGCTTTGGTTCTTCTGGTGAAGCCTATGGAGTTTGGCAATAATACATTGCATGATGGCGGCAATACAAATTACTTCATCTACGGTCATGACCATGTCACAGACCCTAAATTCTACGGTTGGGTAAAAAGGGTGCAGCCGTATATCCCACCAGATTTTCTTGCCATTATCTATACAATTTGTTTTTACAAGGATCTCCACAAATTTGTCATACTCGGCCACACTGGAAAAGTATGGCGGTATCCCTGTCCGTGGAAATTTGTCAAATATTTTGGATCGGTACGACTTAAACCCGGTTTCTCTGGCCTCCCAAAAAGGGGAGTTGGTAGACAGGGCATATAGGTGAGGCAGAAAATAGCGTGCCACGTTCATGATCTGGAGACCCTCTTCCCTACTAGGAATGCCCACATGGACATGTAATCCAAAAATTAGATTGGACCTGGCTACATCCTTCATTTCTTCAATAAGGGCGTCATATCTAGGATCTGGAGTAATCAATTGGTCACTCCAGTGAGAAAAGGGATGGGTGCCAGCTGCGGCCACCTTTAGTCCTTCTGCCCCTGCCAATTCTATGACCTGTTGTCTTAAATAAGACACCTCGTCCCGAGCCTGTTGGATATTTTCACAAATATTGGTGCCCATTTCTACGACGGCTTGGTGCATTTCTTCTTTGATGCGTTCCTTTAGGAGCACCTTTCCCCCTTCGTAAATTTTGGACATATGCGACCTCAACGTATACGTATCGCTATCCAAAATCTGAAATTCCTCCTCAATTCCCAATGTGAACTTTTTCATAGAAATGTTGCCTTGTTAAAATTATATTCCAGTTTCCTAATTCCCATCTAGATATGGTCCAGCGCTTATTTTTTTGTTGCCTTTTTTGGGGCGGCTTTTTTAGGTGCTGGCTTCACCGTTTTTTCGAGCACGCCCTTGGTCTTGGAAGCCGTCTTTTTCATTACCGTCTTTTTTGCCTCTGCGGCAGACTTAAGCGAGCTTTTTATTGGAGCTTTCTTTGGCGGCGCCACGGCATTCTGAACAAAAGTTCCCCAGCTACTATTGTTTTGTTGTGGCTTATGTGCATTGGCCATTTCAATGGCCAATTTAGCGGAATGTTCCACAATCCATTCAAAATTCTCCTGTCCAACAGAATTGACATCCGCATCAGGTGCAGGATTGCAAAAATCTATGGCTATGGGGACCCCATTGCGCACCGCAAATTCTACCGTATTGAAATCATACCCCAAGGCCTTATTCAACAATAAGGTGTAATCATGGATTGTTTTCATCAACTTTTTATGTTCGGCCCCAGTTGTTTTTGGAGTGGTCGCATAGCGCAAATGAGGTTCGTTCCTAGGCTCATAGGGCATAATATGTACATATTTTTGACCCAAACAATACACCCTGTAATAATCCTCAAAAACAATTTCTTCCTGTAGCATCATCACGAGCTGACCCGTTTCCCCATATTTATTGAAGAAATCATCGGGATTGTCCACCCTGTACACATTTTTCCAACCCCCGCCCGAGTGTGGCTTCATATAGGCAGGAAAACCAATGTAGTTAAAAATATAGTCCCAATCCAACGGGGCTTCCAAGTT